>NZ_JAAHHZ010000045.1:0-42563 GCF_010672005.1 Moorena sp. SIO4A5
TCGGCCAAAAATAAATCCAGAGAAGTATGCCAGGCTAAAAGCAGAAGCTCAACATCCCTACCGAGGCTTAAGAAAGTTTATCTATATTGCCTTCGGTGCCTCTGGTTTTATCGGTGCAATGGTTTTTCTAGCCCAGTTAGCTGCTGGGAAATCTGTAGCTACTGCCATGCCTAACTTGGCTCTGCAAATTGGTGTAGTTATCTTGATGGTTTGGCTATTTCGCTTGGAAAATAAGGCAGAACGAAAAATATAGCAGGAAAACCATGATACTCCTTTGAGCCAAAGAGGAATCTCAGGTATACTACTAGGAAAAGAGTATCATGAAAGCCATGGTGAGCATAGGCTCTCTTCTGGATCCGATTAGGTCACTCCGGCTCAGCAGTTAGAAATTATAGACCGCTTTTTAATTAGACAGCACACTCAAGAAAAGTGAATTTTAAGCATTTAGCGATCAGCGGTCAGCGGTCAGCTTATTTTATTCAAAAGCTGTTCGGTGTAGCTTGGCCACAGGCCCGAAGCTGATAGCTGATACGCGACACGCTGATAGCTGATAGATTAAGCTTCCTCATCTCCTGCTTCTAAGCTATCCGCTTCCTTGCTATCCATAGGAGCCACTGAGTTAGCTGAAACTACTGCTCCCATGTCGAGTTGCTGACGTACTTGCTGCTCAATATTCTCAGCAAACTCGGGATGTTCAACCAAATACTTAACTGTATTATCCCGACCTTGAGCAATATTGTCCCCATTGTGGCTGTACCAGGCTCCCTTGCGCAGAATGACTTTGGTTTGTTCTGCTAAATCCACCAAACACCCTAAGCGGGAAATCCCTTGGCCAAAAATAATGTCAAACTCTGCGATGCGGAAAGGAGGGGCAACTTTATTTTTGGCAACTTTGACTTTGGCACGAATCCCATATTCGCCCTCGTTAGATTTTTTCAGGGTTTGAATTCGACGAATATCCAGGCGAACTGAAGCATAGAACTTAAGTGCATTACCACCAGTAGTCACCTCTGGGCTACCATAGGTGATGCCGATTTTTTGTCGTAGCTGATTGAGGAAAATAACAGTACACCCAGATTTACCAATGTTACCAGCAATCTTGCGCAGCGCTTTACTCATCAACCGCGCCTGTAAACCCACTTGGTTATCACCCATTTCCCCTTCAATTTCTGCACGGGGTACCAAAGCGGCTACGGAGTCAATAACAACGATATCGACTGCAGCAGAACGAACCAGCTGATCCACAATTTCTAGGGCTGATTCCCCTGTGTCAGGTTGAGATACTAAAAGGTTGGCGATGTCAACCCCCAAAGCTGCAGAGTAGGTAGGATCAAGGGCGTGTTCTGCATCAACAAACGCTGCAACTCCCCCAGATTTTTGCACTTCTGAAACGGCATGCAAAGCTAGGGTTGTCTTCCCAGAGCTTTCTGGACCATAAATTTCAATAATGCGACCTTTTGGCAGACCACCCCCCAAGGCTAAATCTAGGGTAATTGCCCCACTCCGAATTGTTTCCACTTTCATCCGGGTGGCATCACCCAAGCGCATGATGGCACCTTTACCAAAATTACGCTCAATTTGTTTTAGTACCAGGTTCAGAGCTTTTTCTTTTTCGGGACTGTTTGTGATTGGGGTAGCCATGGATGCCTCAAAAAGTTTACTGTATCGGGACTGGTTAGGTAGTTTGGATTCTAAGTTATCGCTCTATAAGAGCTGTGGTGTGAATTTTAATTTTATTGAAATTAGGGCTCTTTACCGATTTGACTAATACTCTATATTAGGCCAACGGTCAGGTAAATCCCATCCCTTGTTAAGATTGGTGTTGCTCAAGCCTCCTGGATCTCAAATGCAAGGATAAGGCCAGAGTATAATTACTGATCCATTCTAACGGTTGAAAGTCCTTCAGCTCTCTGCAACACTGCTTGGTTAAGCTGGGTAGGAATGTTGAGGAGGATCAGTGACTTGGGTAAATTATAGTACAAAAGTACTTCCTTGTAAAGGAACTAGTCAGATTTTGTCAGTTGCTAAGGGCACGAGTCTTGGCATGGGCTACCCACTAGGAAATACTTTTGTTCAGAATTTAAATAAAATTGGTTACATAGAATCAACAAAACCCTTGTTGAGTCACTAAACAACATTCAACAGCATTATGTGAAAAATTATTAATTTAATAGACGATTAGCTTAACAATGGCCTCATCTCTAATCAATTCCCTATTCTCAGAAGCAATTTTGTCGGTTGCTGGGTTAACCGACTATATCCAAGAGTTGTTAGAGGAAGATAACCAACTCCATAGAGTTTGGGTGATTGGAGAAGTTTCTAGTAGCAACAACCATCCAAAAGGGATGTTTTTTACCCTCCAAGACCCAGATGCCAAAGCTACTATACAATGTGTAGCCTGGAGGAGCCAGTTAAGCAAGCTGGTGCAGGTACCAGCACTAGGAGAACAGTTGATTATTTTGGGCAGCCTCCGAGTTTATCCTCAGCGGGGACAGTATCAGCTAAATGTTTGGCAAGCCTTACCGGCGGGTGAGGGGTTGCAAGCCTTGCGCTCACGCCAATTACGTCAACGATTTGAAGCAGAAGGATTATTTGACCCACAACGAAAGCGCCCCCTGCCGATTCATCCTGAAACTATTGCTGTGGTTACCTCCCCCCAAGCCGCTGCTTGGGGAGATATTAAACGTACACTACAGCAACGGTATCCTGGCTTACGAGTCTTGCTTTCACCAGCTCAGGTTCAGGGGGAACTTGCTCCAACCTCAATAGTTAACGCTATTGATCGAGTCGAGGGGGATGGCAGAGCCAAACTGCTGATATTAGCTAGAGGGGGTGGAGCATCAGAGGATTTAGCTTGTTTCAATGATGAACGGGTGGTGCGAGCAATTGCTCAATGCTCAATACCGGTGATCACTGGTATTGGTCATCAACGGGATGAATCCTTAGCTGACTTAGTAGCTGATCACAGTGCTCACACCCCTACAGCAGCAGCGGAAAAAGCTGTACCAGAACTGATTACCCTTTATGCTGAACATCAACAGCGGCGGACTAGCCTTTATCAAGCCGTGACTCAAATCACAGAGGCATCTCGCCATAAACTGCACCATCTACGCACACGATTACGACACCTAGGTCTAGACCAACAACTACACCAGGAACAAAATGGGAACGCATTTCAGCATCAGCGATTGTTGCAAGTGACCTCAAAGCGTTTGAGCCAAGGGGTCCAGCACTGTCAACTGCTCAAGGAAAAGCTCAATACCCTTGACCCTCAAAAAGTCCTAAAACGAGGCTATGCACTAGTGCGTACCCCAGACGGAACCATTGCTTCGTCTACAGAAAATTTGACTCCTGGAGAAGAACTACAAATTCAGTTAGATGAGGGTCAAGTTAAAGTCAAGATTATCGAGATTGTTGATAGTTGACGGTTGAGGGTTAACGGTTAAGTTAAAGCTTGTAAGGCTTGCTCTACAATAAGAGCTGCTTGGTCAACTTCACCGGCGGAGACAATTAGGGGTGGAACAAAGCGAACTACCTTTGGTCCTGCTGGTACCAACAACAAACCCCGTTCCATCACAGCTTTAACCACATCCACTGAAGTTAGATCAATATCTGATTTTAGTACAAGCCCATTAATTAGACCCCAGCCTCGCACTTCTTCAATAACTTGGGGATATTTTTGAGCGATCGCTCTCAGTCTGGTGCGCAGCTGGTCACCCCGCACCTGAACATTTTGCAAAATATTCTCCTGTTCCAAGGTTTTTCCTACAGATAGGGCGACTGCACAGACAAAGGGATTACCACCAAAGGTGCTAGCATGCTCTCCAGGTTGGAAGATATCACAGAATTTCTTAGACATCATCGCTCCAATGGGAATGCCACCAGCCAATCCCTTAGCACTGGTGAATATATCTGGCTCTATTCCCAGATTCTGATAGCCCCAGTATTTACCAGTGCGACCCATACCCACCTGGACTTCATCTAGAATCAGCAGGATGCCAGTTTGATCACAGATCTTTCTAACTTGCTGGAAGTAGTCTAGGTCTCCTGGGCGAACACCCCCTTCTCCCTGCAATGGTTCGAGCATCACTGCTGCTACTCGCCTATTTCCCTCATCAATATCTGCGATCGCATTTTCCAATGCCTGAATATCGTTGTAGGGTACGTACTCGAACCCAGGTACCAAGGGGTCAAAGTTTTTCTGGTACTTAGGCTGGCCAGTAGCTGTGATTGTTGCCAAGGTTCGCCCATGGAAACTGGCCTGAGCGGTCAAAATCACTGGCTGTTCAATATCGAGCACGGTGTGGCCATATTTCCGTGCCAGTTTGATAGCAGCTTCATTAGCCTCCGCTCCCGAGTTACAGAAAAATACTCGTTCTGCACAAGAATGGTCAATGAGCCACTTCGCTAATGCCCCTTGCTCTGGAATGTAGTAGAGATTGGAAACATGGTTTAGCTTTTGGATTTGCTTAATTACCGTTTCTACCACAACTGGGTGAGCATGACCTAAGGTACAGGTAGCAATCCCTGCCACAAAGTCAAGATAGTCTCGCCCAGAAGTATCCCAGACATGGCAACCGGCACCCCGCTCTAAGGCAATAGGAAAGCGTCCATAGGTTTTCATGACCCTAGCATCGAATGCAGTTAGGTCATAAGGTGCCCCCCCAGCCGGAGCTGACTCTGCCGGTGGCGAGGGATTGTTAACAATAGTTTCTGGGCTCACGAGCTTAGTCCTTGTGTGATTAGTGAATGGTCAAGGTTGGCTTTCTAGGATTTACCAATCAGCGTACGGAGCGTTATGCCATACTATTTTCAATTGCCCAACGAGCTAATTCAGTACGGTTATGGAGACCAGTTTTCCCTAGCATGTTCGATACATGGCTTTCTATGGTGCGCTGAGAAACATTCAGTTTCTCAGCTATTTCCCGATTTGCCATACCTCTTGCCACGTGCTGGACAACCTTTAGCTCAGTAGGAGTCAACTCAACATCGTAAGGAACTTTAATTTTGGGTGTGCTGTCTGGACCAGAACCTGAGTGAAGGATTAGACGAGACGCTTGCTTGAGGGAGGATTCCACCTGTGCTACCAGTTCTTCTGGCTCAAAGGGCTTCACCATATAAACATCCGCACCTTTATTAAGACCCTTTACGCGATCTTGGCTTTGACCCTTGGCTGAGAGAAAGAGTATGGGAATCCAGCTGGTGCGAGAATCATCTCTGACCTTTTCTACCAGGGTATAGCCGTCCATCTCTGGCATCATTACGTCACAGATAATCATATCAGGAATATCCTGCTCTAAAATGTCCAGAGCTTCTTTCCCATGTTCAGCAGTAATCACTTCGTATCCCTGAAACTCGAGGTAGTCCTTGACTAACAATATGAGGTTGGGGTCATCATCAATCAGCAGCAGTTTTTTTTGCTCTCTTACAGCATTGTCCTTCATAACTGTAACGTTTGTTATACTTTGCTTGCTTAATTTTATTAATAGTGGTAGTACCTCTTGCCTTTTCTTATGCCTGGAAGTTACCAAGCTGCTTTAACTCTCCAACCAATAATCCTACCTCACCATAATTAGGGTTGGTAAGGAAAAGGATCTTAACCTGGTTGGGGTTGGGTACCATTTGCTGCCATTGCCTGGTAGTCTGAAGCAGATGCTTGAAGAGTTTCTGGCAAAGGATGAACTAAAAAAGCATAGTCTTCTAAAACTTGGTTGCCAATAATATGCTCTTGAATAATGCGTTCAATTACCTCAGGGGTAGCATGGTGATACCAAACACCATCTGGGTAAACTACCATCACAGGACCAGAGGTACAGACTCGCAGACAATTAGCCTTGGTGCGAAAAATGCAACTTGGCTCAACCTCCTTGGGCTGGTCTAGTTTTAGCTCTTTTAGGCGTTTTTTAAGATATTCCCAGGATTCAAGGCTAATTTTTTTTGAGCAGCATTTCGGTTTAGTTTGATCAGCACACAAGAAAATGTGGCGCTGAATTTGATTAAGTCCTAAGCTCTTTACGTTAGCGGCTAGGGTAAGTTGTTCCGATTCTCCGAGAGTCGAAGTGTCAGAATTATCAGAATTATCAGAATTATCAGAATTAGATGGGGTAGCTTCAGGCTCAGTTTTGTCTGCTGGCATGAGTTTTAGGGCTTTTGTTGTGTGAGGATGAGTCGAAAGGACGAGAGTAAGAATATATCTGTTATATCTATTTGCTGGTTTTAGTGATCAGTGGTCAGCAGTCCATGGGTTGTAGTTCTGGTTTTTTAATCAATTCCTGGGACTAAGGTCAAACCTTAGATGAAACAGGTACAAGCTACACCATACCGATACGGATACACAGATAATAACCCAAAGCTATATCATCCGTGCATTTGCCATCTGTTAACCTACTATGAGTTCGGGAACCCGTACAGAGGTATTTATTGCCATCTCTTGCTGATTTTGAGTAAATTAGCACTCAGGAGCTGAGAGTGCTAAATCGGCTCAGATGAATCAGATGAAGTAGAGAGGAAAAACTGATATGGCAGCTGTAACTCTGAGTGTTTCCACCGTTAAGCCCTTAGGGGATCGAGTTTTTGTTAAGGTAAGCGCCGCTGAAGAAAAAACTGCTGGCGGTATTCTACTACCGGATAACGCTAAGGAAAAGCCTCAAGTTGGGGAAATTGTAGCCACCGGACCTGGCAAGCGCAACGATGATGGTTCTCACGCTGCTCTCGAAGTCAAAGTAGGGGACAAGGTACTTTACTCAAAGTACGCTGGTACCGATATTAAGTTAGGCAACGAAGAGTACGTTTTGTTGTCAGAGAAAGACATCTTGGCAGTCGTCAGCTAACACCTTGAAGGCAAACAAATTGAACCCTTAAACCCTCAAAGCTTTTACCTTCAAGGCTTTTATCTTCAACCTTAATCACCGTTAGGAACTGAACTCAAAACCTATGGCTAAGCGCATTATTTACAACGAAAATGCTCGTCGCGCCCTAGAAAAGGGAATGGACACTCTGACTGAAGCTGTAGCTGTCACCCTTGGACCAAAAGGTCGCAACGTAGTGTTAGAGAAGAAGTTTGGTGCTCCTCAAATTGTTAATGATGGTGTCACCATTGCTAAAGAGATTGAACTGGAAGACCACATTGAAAACACTGGTGTTTCTCTGATTCGGCAAGCAGCTTCAAAAACCAATGATGCTGCTGGTGATGGGACTACAACAGCTACAGTACTAGCTCATGCTGTGGTCAAAGAAGGCTTGCGCAACGTTGCTGCGGGTGCTAACCCAATCGCGTTGAAGCGGGGTATTGATAAAGCTACTGCGTTTCTGGTAGACAAGATTGCTCAACATGCCCGTTCAGTAGAAGACTCTAAAGCCGTTGCCCAAGTTGGTTCTATCTCTGCGGGTAACGATGAGACTGTTGGTCAGATGATTGCTGACGCAATGGACAAAGTGGGCAAAGAGGGCGTGATTTCCCTTGAAGAAGGGAAGTCTATGACCACTGAACTAGAAATTACCGAAGGGATGCGCTTTGACAAAGGCTATATCTCTCCCTACTTTGCTACTGACACTGAGCGGATGGAAGCAGTTCTAGAAGAACCTCACCTCCTGCTCACTGACAAGAAAATTACCCTGGTACAAGACCTGGTGCCAGTACTCGAGCAAGTGGCTCGTTCTGGCAAGCCGTTACTGATTATTGCTGAGGACATTGAGAAAGAAGCCCTGGCAACCTTGGTGGTCAACCGCCTACGGGGTGTTTTGAATGTAGCAGCTGTCAAGGCTCCTGGCTTTGGCGATCGCCGTAAAGCTATGCTGGAGGACATTGCTACCCTAACTGGTGCACAAGTAATCACCGAAGATGCAGGTCTAAAGCTTGACAACGCCAAGCTGGAAATGCTGGGTAAATCCCGTCGTGTGACCATAACTAAGGACAACACTACTATCGTTGCTGAAGGTAACGAAAATGCAGTGAAGGGTCGTTGTGACCAAATCCGCCGTCAGATGGACGAAAGCGATTCTTCCTACGACAAAGAAAAACTGCAAGAGCGATTAGCTAAGCTGGCTGGTGGTGTCGCAGTGATTAAAGTGGGTGCTGCGACAGAAACGGAAATGAAAGACCGCAAGCTGCGTTTGGAAGATGCCATCAACGCTACCAAGGCAGCTGTGGAAGAAGGTATTGTCCCTGGTGGTGGCACAACTCTAGCTCACCTGACTCCTGACCTAGAAACTTGGGCAAACGAGAACCTTAAGGCTGAAGAACTTACCGGTGCTATGATTGTTTCTCGTGCCTTGTCTTCACCTCTGAAGCGAATTGCCCAGAATGCTGGTCAAAATGGTGCGGTGATCGCTGAGCGAGTTAAAGAAAAAGAATTCAACGTTGGCTACAATGCTTCCAATGGTGAGTTTGTAGATATGTTTGAAGCTGGTATCGTTGACCCAGCTAAGGTAACTCGTTCTGCTCTCCAAAATGCCGCTTCCATCGCAGGTATGGTGTTGACCACTGAGTGTATTGTGGTAGACAAGCCTGAGCCTAAGGACAATGCTCCTGCTGGTGCTGGTATGGGTGGAGATTTTGATTACTAAAGCTTACGGAATTAATTAAAGTACTCTAATTGGAGGTGCAACTATTAGCCTTATAGCTCTCTAAACCTTGTCAAACATTATCTACTGTTTTATAATCAACTAAGTTAGTAACTTGTTTAACAAGGGAACACTACCGCCAAACGAAGAACTAAAAGCCTTGGCAGCTGGTCGTAAGTTAAGCGACGTAAAATAATGGACTGAGTGAAGTTACAGTGCGGTTTGAGAGTAGGCACCAGAGCCTCCATTAAGAAAATTAGCGCAATGCTTTTGGCATTGCTTTGTCGGCAACAACCATTAGTTTTAACTAATGCTATACCATCGTCCTATCTGCTTGTGAGTAGGTTTGTACAGGTTAAATGTTGCACTATAGGTGCGCTCTTACCATTAAGAATTAAATTCGCACCGCTTTGGGCGCGCCTTTCGGCAAAGCCGACGCGGTGCGCGTTATGGTCGCACCATTAGCTAGTTACAGCTGCTTCGTTGAAGAAGCAGCTGCTTTTTATTACCCAAACAAACCTAGATTCTCTAATCTAAGAGATACTAGAAACGAGCCTTGCAGCAGTTGAGATGGGACAGTTGCCTATGTCTTTGAAAATTGAATACGGACTCTTCAAGCTTGATTTCACTGACTACCACGCAGTTTTAGGAATTCCAGTTGATGCGGATGTTAAGGCAGTCCGTCAACGGTACCTTCAAATTGCTAGACGTTTGCATCCCGACAGTTGCAAAGCCAGTACCGAAGTGGAAAAAAATCAAGCAAATCTGCTGTTAACACGGCTGGTTAATCCTGCTTATGAACAACTATCCCGAGGTCATCGTGACTATGCTGCTAGTCTAAGCCACTTGAGTAAGCGGTTAGGGGCTCAAGGAGATAAAATTTCCCTGGCTAGCGCAACGGCTAAGCAATTATTACAAGCAGGGGCAAATTTAGATAATCTTTACAGAACCTCAGTTGACCACCTAGCATCAGAGCAATACCAAGCCCTTGACCAAGCCTTGGCAAAAATTGCCGAAATCAGTGAACTTAACCTAGTTTATTTGATGTGTAAAAGTGGTAAGGGCGAAACGGTAAAAACTCCTGTATCAACCCCTGTGAAAACTCAAGCAACTGGTGTGACCCAGCCAAATAGTCAGACTACTACCGGTGCAACATCACAGGGAGGGTCGGTTGGGCCTAAGGGAGTATCACGAGTGGATAGCTATATCCGACGTGCTGAAGGATATTTGGTCAAGAACAATTTTGCTGCGGCAGTTCTGGAGTTGCGAGAAGCTCTCAAATTGGACCAAAACAATAGCGACTGCCATAGTTTATTGGGAATTGCTTATTTGAAGCAAAATAAGGGGACAATGGCTAAAGTACACATTAATAAGGCGTTGCAATTGAATCCTCAGAACGAAAGAGCATTGAAGGCGAAACAGCTTATCAATGAATTCACCCTGAAAAGTGGCGGTAACCAGTCAAAGGTGTCGCCTGAAGCAGCTAAAGGGAAACCGTCGAATAAATCTAATGGTGGTGGGTTATTTGGTGGTTTATTTGGTGGAAAGAAAAAGTAATGATTCATCAACCACCCCCAGGGGCAAGGGATTTACTCCCCCTAGAAGTTACCCAAAAACGCTGGATTGCTAACCACTTACAGCAAGTATTTCACCGCTGGAGTTACCACCGGATTATCACATCAACCCTAGAATGGTTGGATACTCTGATGGCAGGAGGAGCTGTCGAACGTTCCACGGTTATTCAGTTGCACGATGCTGAGGAAGGAACGCTGGGGCTGCGTCCAGAATTAACGGCATCCATAGCTAGAGCAATGGTTAGTCGTATTGCTGGCAGTAATAGTGAAGCCTGCCTATCCTTACCCCAGCGACTCTATTACAATGCCAATGTATTTCGACGACCAAGTATAGGTCACCACGGACGTCAACTAGAGTTTTACCAGTCGGGGGTAGAATTATTGGGAGTTGGTGGGCTGTTGGCAGATGGGGAAATTTTGCTGTTGCTAGCCGATTGTCTTAATCATTTAGGGTTACAACAATGGCACCTGATTTTGGGGGAAGCTCGGCTAACGCGATCGCTTTTGTCTCCCTTCCCTAAACCTATGCAAGAAAAGGTTCGTAAAGCCATTGCCTATCTTGACCGGGTTACCCTAGAAACATTACCCCTATCCCCAGAATTACGGGAACGAGCATTGTTTCTTTTTGACCTAAGGGGAGACCCTGCTGATGTTTTGCAAAAGGTTGCTAGTTTTGATTTAGACTCGTCGGAACACGAGATTGTGACCAATCTCAAATCCCTGGTGGAACTTTTAAATAGTAGTTCCCCTAGCCCCTTACCGATCGTTCTCGACTTGACCTTAGTACAAACCTTTGACTATTACACTGGTATTGTCTTTGAAGTAGTCAGTAGTAGCGAGGGCTCTAGCCGAGTTTTAGGTCAGGGAGGGCGCTACGATCAATTGCTGAGTCTATATCATCCTCAAGGAGAAGCCTACCCTGGAATTGGTTTTTGCCTCAACCTAGAAGACCTTCATTATGTCTTACTTTCCAGTAATCAATTACCCACCCAGACACCAGCTAGTGATTGGTTAGTGGTGCCAGAATTTCCCGAGGCTGAGGCAGTGGCTTTTACCTATGCCCAGAAACTTAGAGATTCTGAGCATTTGGTCAGGGTAGAGATGGATTTAGGGGGACGCTCACCAGCACAAATTAGAGAATACGCCCTGGGTCACGGTATCACCTACATTGCCTGGGTACAAGCCGATGGCACTCCTAGGATTGAGACCGTGACTAAGAAAGTGTGAAGTATTTCATAGTTCACACTTGCTACTTCAGTTAACTAATCCTCAGCAAAAACATAGCGATGTAGTTCGCTAGGGTCAGGTTCAGGACTGGCTTGGGCAAACTCAACTGCATCATTAATGACGTCCTGGATTTTGCTCTCAATGGCTTTGAGTTCTTCGGCAGTAGCTAGATTATTTTCTGTCAGGTAACTTGCCATCTTTTTAATGGGATCGCGAGTTAACCAGAATTCCTTCTCTTCTTTGGAGCGGAGTTCATCGGGGTCAGCCAGAGAGTGACCTCGGAAGCGGTAGGTCAGGGCTTCAATTAGGGTTGGGCCTTCTCCTGCACGAGCCCGAGCGATCGCTTCTTGGGCAACAGTTCTGACAGCCATTACATCCATCCCATCGACTTCTACTCCAGCCATGCCAAATACACTGGCTTTTTTATAAATTTCTGGCTGGGATGTTGCCCGTTCATGAGCCATCCCAATTGCCCACTTGTTGTTTTCCACCACATAGATAACGGGCAGTTTCCAAAGGGCTGCCATATTCAAACATTCAAAGAACTGACCATTATTGCAAGCTCCATCACCAAAAAAGCAAACGGTGACTTGATCAGCACTCTCATCCCCCAAGGCTTCGCGACGGTATTTACTTTGGAAAGCACTACCGGTGGCAACAGGAATTCCCTCAGCTACAAAGGCATAACCTCCTAGGAGATTATGTTCTTGTGAGAACATATGCATTGAACCACCGCGTCCCTTGCTGCAGCCTGTTGCTTTGCCAAATAACTCTGCCATCACTTCCCGTGCTGGCACTCCTGCACTTAAGGCATGGACGTGGTCACGATAGGTGCTACTAACAAAGTCTTCACCATTACGCAACGCCTTGATGACTCCTGTTGACACTGCCTCTTGACCGTTGTAGAGGTGGACAAAACCAAACATTTTGCCCCGATAGTACATTTCAGCACATTTGTCCTCAAAAAAGCGCCCGAGCACCATATCCTCGTAAAGTAGTAATCCTTCTGCGCTAGTAATTGGTATGTAATCCTCTACTTTAGGTAAAGTTCTTTCCTGAGCCATTAATTTGTCCTATACTTGTCCCAACACTATACTGGCATTTAGCCAAACTACTTGTTTAGCCAATTTAAGCAAAGCTATTATAAAGTTTCACTCAAGCCTACAGGGTTTATCTTCCAGAATTTATCTTCTAGGTCAAGCCTAGAGGTAATAGTTAGGTCAAGTTGACTTGAATTAAAATCACACTACTCCTTGACAACCAAATACTGTTTACTTTAATTAAAGTTAATTAAAGAAGATGATCCACCCTAGTTGCTAGAATTAATAGTGTTTAGGGACTCGACAAAACCGGTTAGCTGCGATACTGTGTCTTTTAAAGTGACAGATAAATAGCTATAGCCAGTTTAGGGAGTACGATATGGGCTATCATCAACTCATTCAGTTGCTCGAAAAGCTGGGGAAGTGAACCGTGCGCATTCCGCTCGATTACTACCGCATATTAGGATTGCCGATTCAGGCTACAGCCCAACAGCTCAGCCAAGCCTATCGTGATCGTACCTTACAACTACCGCGCCGAGAATATTCGGAAGCAGCAATAGCCTCTCGTAAAACACTCCTTGAAAAAGCCTACGGGGTTTTGAGTGACCCGGAAACAAGAGAGGAGTACGATGCTGGCTTGATTGCCAAAGCTTATCAACTCCAAGAGCAACACCCATCAGTGGCGGGTGCTCCTGGTACTAATCAAACAGTAACAGGTGAAACCGTCGAAGCTCACACTCCTACGATTGAAATTGATAACGACCAATTACTCGGAAGCTTACTGATTCTTCAAGAACTTGGGGAATACGAACTGGTTCTAAAACTGGCGCAACCGTTACTGGAAAAAGGTGACAGCGTTGGATTAAGTCAGGGGAAATTGGGGGATCCCCAACTTGTTCAACCCGACGTGGTTTTGACCTTAGCTATTGCCTGCTTAGAGCTAGGTCGAGAGCAATGGCAGCAAGCGGAGTATGAAAACGCAGCTATGTCCCTAGAAACTGGACAACAATTACTTCTACAAGAAGGCTTATTTCCGAGTGTTCGAGGGGAAATCCAGGCAGACCTCTATAAACTTCGCCCTTATCGGATTTTAGAATTATTAGCCCTGCCAGAAGAAAAAGCCATTGAGCGGCGCAAAGGCTTGCGGTTGCTCCAAGAAATGTTACAGGAGCGTCGAGGTATCGATGGCACTGGTAATGACCAATCTGGTTTAGGGATTGATGACTTTCTCCGCTTTATCCAACAGTTGCGAGGCTATCTTACCTCCAACCAACAGCAAACCTTATTTGAAGCTGAAGCACGACGCCCTTCAGCAGTTGCTACATACCTAGCTGTTTACGCCTTACTAGCAAGGGGATTTGCTCACAGAGAACCAGCTTTGATTGCTCGTGCCAAGAAAATGCTGATGCGTTTGGGTAAGCGGCAGGATGTTCACCTAGAACAAGGGGTGTGTGCTCTGCTTCTCGGCCAAACGGAAGAAGCCAGTCGTGCCTTGGAACTGAGCCAGGAATACGAACCTCTAGCTTTCATTCGGGAACATTCTCAAAATTCCCCAGACTTATTGCCAGGATTATGCCTCTACGGAGAGCGTTGGCTACAAGAATCTGTATTTCCCCACTTCCGGGATTTGGCGAATCAAAAGGTCTCTTTGAAGGAATACTTTGCTGATGATCAAGTACAAGCCTATCTAGAAAATTTACCAGATTCATCTGAGGAAACTAGCAATCAGTGGACGGTTGTACCTTCCCAAACAACCAGCTATGCAACGGTAGGCTCTTCTAAAAGCATCCTGGGGCAAGAGAGATTCAGCAATGGCCAAGGCTCACAGACAACGGCAGAACCAGTAACGGTGGGGTCAAGGTGGCCAAGTGGGGCGTTGGCAAACGGTGTTAGTCAAAGCAGGGTCAATAGCGATCGCTTCACCACTAATGGGGTATCAACTTTGCCTACAGCTCAAGGGATGTCCCACTCATCAAATGGCTCAGAAGCACAAACTCATCAGGACTTAGAGTCAAAAACCACAGGCTTGCGGAGTCATGGGCGGCGTCGTAGGCGTCAATCCTTAGGTAGTTTTATGGGTGGGGGCAAGTCAGGCAAAACCCTCGATAGTCAAAATTCAACTGCCTCAGGTGGTTGGTCTAGAGGCGGTTCTTTGGTCAAAGACTCCTCAAGTCAGCGGAGCAGTCTGAATCATTCATCCCCTGATCCTATGGAACCTTCACCAGAGCGATTCAAACCAGGGACTAAACTAAGACGTCTGATTTTCCTGAGTCTTTTAGGTTTGCTAGGACTGGGCATCCTGCTGATTTTGCTCAATAAAGCTCTTAAAAGTTTGTCAACACCACCCTTAGAGGGAGAACAAGCTTTTGTGCAGCTTGACCAACCTCCAGTCCCGATTCCTCCGAGCGGCAGTGAGCTGATCGCTCCAAGTGGTCCTCTAAATCAAGAAACGGCTCAGCAAGTCATCGAAACCTGGCTAAACACTAAGAAACTTGCCTTTGGAGAAAAACATGACGTAGGGCAACTTAATAAAATATTAGCTGAGCCAGCTCTGTCTGTCTGGCTCAAAAGTGCTAAAGCGGCTAAAAACAATAACTCTTACCGGTTCTACAAGCACAGCGTCAAAATTAACTCAGTTGAGACTAACACATCGAATCCTAATCAAGCTGTGATAGATGCTGCGGTCAAGGAGGAAGCAAAGGTATATCAAGATGGTATTCTGAGTCCGGCAGCTTCGAGTAATGACAACTTAAGAGTCAAGTATGAGTTAGTACGCCAAGGGGGTCAGTGGTTAATTAAAGGTTGGATGGTAAGATAACTAAAAACATATCTGACCAGTTAATTCCTGTCGAAAAGAAAAGGGAAAACTAATGATTATTCCTGTCGATGATTGATGATGCGATTAGCTTTGGCTTGCCACTTTTCGCTCACCGCTGAGGAAAGTAGTCATATAGTGTTGCTTATCATCAATCCTGAGAGATAAATGATTAATAAGGAATTTCAATGATAAGTAGATCAGAGTTTTATCCTTCTTGGCTACAGATCATTTATGGTAGCTAAGTTGATAATATTGATGACTGAGTCCTTAGGTGCGCTTGACCTATTAAGAATTAAATTCGCGCTTTGGTGCGCGCCTCCTAGGCCGGGTTCCCCGGCCTAGGGTCGCGCCTTTCGGCAAAGCCGACGCGGGGCGCGTTCGGGTCGCACCTGAGGAGTGATGTGATAATTTCATGACATTTTGAGTCCATATTTTCTGGTAAATGCGTGAATTTACCGAAAATCGCCTGATTTACCCCTTGACCTGACCAAAAAATTCCTTGTTATATATAGTTGATCAGAGGATCCCATAAAAATGTTGGTTTGTTAGTATTTAACCAAATTATCGATGGCTGACTTTACCAGATTTTAGGTATAAAAAATAACTGAAGTTTCGAATAAGCAGTAGACGGGTAATTTCCCTCAAGGCGCGCGCCTCCTAGGCCGCGAGCAATCCCTCGCGGCCACGGGTCGCGCCTTTAAAATCTGGGAATCAAGAAGGATAAAAACTTTAGTCAGGTCTGACCTAATGGTAAGTTTCATAGCAACCAAAACTTTTTTTAATTAGGTGCGCTTTCCGTAATGGCGTTCGCGTAGAGTGACCTACGGTCAAGGGATTGCTCGCCATCACGGGTCGCACCTCAAGATTGACATCAGTAATCTATCAGGCAACCTAACAACGTATAGAACATAAATCATGGCAAAAGAAGGAACTCCCCTAGAAGAAATGACTCTACGGCAATTACGTAGAGTCGCGAGTGAATATGGTATATCTCGATACAGTAGAATGCGGAAAGCACGCTTATTGGCGGAAATTCAAGCAATAGAACGTCACAAAAGGTCTACCACTCCATCGCCGATAATTGAGGCACAACCGAATGTGGAATCAACCAAGTTTGAATTAGCTCAAGAAGAGCCGACTAGTGATACTCTAGTTTCTGTTGATGAGGGATTAGCAGAGCTACCAGAAGGTTATGGTGAAAGCCGGATTGTCCTAATGCCTCGTGATCCACATTGGTCTTATGCCTATTGGGATATTCCCTATGAACATAAACAAGAACTGCGCTCTCATGGAGGTCAACAACTCGCTCTAAGGCTCTATGATGTTACCGCAATCAAACTGGATTATCAAAGTCCCCATAGTATCCAAGAATATCCCTGTGATGAGCTAGCGCGAGAATGGTATCTACCCATGCCAGTTAGCGATCGCGATTATTTAGTTGAGATTGGTTATCGCTGTGAAGATGGTCAATGGCTAGTTCTGGCTCGTTCAGCACCTATCCATGCCCCCCCAGCCTATCCCTCTAAATGGATGGAAGACCAATTCGTCACGGTCAACTGGGATGATAATCTACAGGGTAAGACTGTCCTAAAACTTGTGCCGCCTAGCCAGACAGCTAATGGGAGTAGCTCAGAAATTCCTGATCGACCTATCTATGGGGAAATCTTTGGCATGACTCAATCTGTGGAAGCTGAGGGAGTAGCTGGTTCTCTTTATAGTTCTATGCAGCAACTACCAAGGTCAGTAATAAGTTCCAATGCTTTCCCTTCGGGTATTGGTAAGTGGGTTTCTCCAAACATGTCGGGAGCTGGTTTCAATGCTTCTGCTCCCCCCGCTCGTTCTCCGGAATTGTCCTTAGTCGTAGATGCTGAGCTAATTATCCATGGTACCACTGATCCTCGTGCTTCCCTTACTATTGATGGACGTCCGATTAAGATTAACCCAGACGGTACCTTCAGCTTCCAGATGTCTTTCCAGGATGGTGTGATTGACTACCCAATCATGGCAGTGTCAGTGGATGGCAAGGAAACTCGCTCAATCCATATGAAGTTAATCCGCGAGAAGCCATCATGCCATACTGATATCGTGTTCAGTTGAATAAAATTTGTGAGTGCAGTCCCCACCCATAATTTACACCTATACTTTATAAGTTGGGTGGGGTCAGCCAAACCAGCTTTTACCGAAGCGAAGCGTCAGCTTCTATGGTACGATACCATTAGCAGTTCAACGACTCAGGGTTGATGAGGTTAGTAGACAGTAGGCAAAAGTATCACAAAGCTTGCCAAAACCTCAAGTAATTTGCTATACTTTAACTATGAAATTAGTGCCATGACCTTGTCTCACAATTAAATAAATTTCCCGAAAACCAAGGGTTTTGTAGTGACATTGGATCTGGTTGACGCACTTTTATGATGGCGCACGAGGAATATTTCTTCGTGCTTTGGGAGATACCCCCTGGCTGAGCAATCAGCTTGCATTGGCGGGCTAAAGTTTCTCTTGGTAGACTTTGGTAGCTAAAAAGTATCGGTTCTGAATCTCCTTGTATTTATGGGTTCGATAAAGTCAAACATAAATATGCTATAATCTCAAAGTTTTATAGTTACCAGGATCAGTTGTAGCTTTTGATACCAATAATCTAATAGTTAGTATAGCTAGATACTAACTATTTGTATATAGTTCAAGAAGCAGCATTGACCTATAATAACCTGAGAATTCACACTTCATACTTCTAAGGAGTTCCCCCGACACTAGCCGGGGGATTTTTTTGCCAAGAGTCAATAGGTGCGCTTGACCCATTAAGAATTAAATTCGCCACGGGTCGCACCTGAGGGAGTGACAAGCAGGATAAAAACTAGACCGGGTGTGGGTTGTGGACTGAAAGGATTTGGGGAAAATAGGAGTCAGTTCCCTGGTTCTAGTCACGCCAAGAATTTGACAAAACTTGCCTTTACCCATCCCTCTTAAGCCGCGAAGCTCAAACTAGTTAGGTGTGCTTTCCGCATCTAATTATTAAATTCGCCACGGGTCGCACCTCAAGTGTGATTAATTGGTTATGATCGCAAGTGGTTTGAAGAGAATAACAACTCATCTCAAGTCTGCTTGATACCAAGTTGCGGTCAAACGTACAACTTTCTCTTCCGCCAATTTCCCCATCTCCCCATCTCCCTATCTCCCTATCTCCCTATCTCCCCATCTCCCTATCTCCCTATCTCCCTATCTCCCTATCTCCCTATCTCCCTATCCAACCAATCTACTATCTTTGAATGCAACTCGGTATGAATACCCACGGGCTAGACTGACACCGGAAAACCCACCACACGGTCAGACAGGGTAGAGATTTTGATTATGGGTAATTAAACGAATTTGATATAAGCTATAACTGCGAGAGACGATGGTGATAGTTTTTTGTAATTTTTGAACTAATCAGGGTTAGGCTTTTTAGTGGCGTTTACGTTTGGACCATTCGTTGTCACCCAAAATCCCTAGATATCCGGCTCTTCCGTTTTGAGTATGCTAAATTATCACAAACCCAATCTAAACTGTTGATACAATAAGGAGGTTGTGGGTTTAGCTAAAATTTTATAGTAAAAAATAATTATCAAAACCTTAAAGCTATACATGATAGTAATTTGAGTTCATCAAAGCTAACAGTTTAGCATAACAGGTACGGAAGAGCCAGATATCCCCACCCAAGGAGAATAAAAAACCCGATGCGCTCGAAGATCGGATTGCTTTGGCATCAGATGTTAATTAAAATTGTGCTTATAAAGTATTTATTAAAGAAATTAATATCAAATAAATTTACACCGTTGTATTTAATAATTGCCTGGACCAGTTGTAATGATGCCCTAGCAGTAACCCTAACTTCTTTGCCAAGCAATCATAGATCTCTAAGAGCAAGTAACCTTCTGCTTAAGCAGCAGGAGAATAAAACTGCTCAGGAGTCAGTAAAATTGGTTGATGGAAATTATCAAAATCAGATAGGTGAACTATTAGCGCCCATACTATCAGATTCAGAAGGAGCAGTTCTACTAGAGACTAAACCCAATACACCTGCTAGACTAACTGCTTTTGACTCTAAAACCATTCAAGTTGATAAAATCGAAGTCATTGGCAGCACCATCTTTTCACCAGAGCAGTTTCAGCAGATCATACAACCCTATCTAGGACGCTCCCTGACTATTGAACAACTAAGAGAAGTCGCGGATGATATTACCACCTTTTACCTCAAGCAGGGCTATATTAACACTAGAGCAATTCTTCTTGCCGATCAAACAATTGACATTACCAAGGGCATTGTTACAATTCGTGTCATAGAAGGGGGTATAGAAAAGATCGAAGTTGAAGGAACACGCCGCCTCAATCCCAACTATATCCGCAGCCGTGTCCAGTTGGGGACTGGAACACCATTCAATACTACTGATTTGGAAAACCAATTACGATTGTTACGGCTTGACCCAAAGTTGGACAGCATAGAAGCCAGCCTGCGCAAAGGAACAAAAGTGGGACAAAGCATTCTGATTGTTCGTGTTGTGGAAGCTAATCCGTTTGAAGGAAGTGTAGGGGTTGATAACTACTCACCTCCTAGTATTGGTTCTGAACGAATGAGCTTTAATGTTCGCCATCTCAACCTAACTGGCAATGGGGATGAAATTTCCTTCACTTATCGTCGTTCGACCACTGGCGGGTCTAATATTTTTGATTTTGGCTATCGCTTTCCCCTCAATCCCCGAAATGGTACCTTAGAACTGCGAACAGTGATCGACCGTAATCGGGTGACTCAAGCACCATTCAATGTTTTTGATATTGAGGGAGAATCTGAGCTGTATGAAATTCGATTTCGTCAGCCGTTGTACCGTACACCTCGGGAAGAATTTGCTCTGTCTCTAGGGTTCAGTTATAGAGATGGTCAGACTTTTTTGGGTGATGAGCCTCTTGGGTTTGGCTTTGGTCCAGATCAAGATGGCTCGACTACCCTGAGCGTGATTAAGTTTGAACAAGAGTATCTACGTCGGGATTTGGAGGGAACTTGGTTTTTGCGATCGCTTTTGAGTCTGGGAACTGGCTGGTTTGATGCCACTATCAACCCCGATCCTATACCTGATGGACGCTTTTTTCGCTGGCTAGGCCAAGTACAGCGGTTGCAGATTCTCTCAGAGGATAATTTCTTAATTATGGGAACCGAGGTTCAGCTTACCCCCAATAGCCTATTGCCTCCCCAACAATTTTTGCTTGGCGGTGGTCAATCCCTGAGGGGCTACCGTCAAAATATTAGAGCAGGGGACAATGGATTACGATTCTCTATTGAAGACCGTATCACTTTACATCGAGATGTAGACGATCACCCCGCATTACAACTAATTCCGTTTTTCGACATGGGTTATGTCTGGAATAACCCTGACAATCCTAATACGTTACCGTCACAACGGTTTTTAGCGGGTATTGGCTTAGGGCTAATTGTGCAGCCAGTGACAGGGCTTAATCTGCGACTTGACTATGGCATTCCTCTGGTTGATTTGGATGATCGCAGTAACAATGCCCAGGATGAGGGCTTCTACTTTAATGTTCGCTATCAATACTAAACTATTTCAACTCTGACGATTACGGTGAATGGGCAACCGTGAGCGTCAACAGTCAATAAAACTTGATCAAATACTGACTAAATTACTAGGATTAGCGCCAACTGCCTATCTTTAGAATACAGACTTTGAATAGAAGAACAGATGTTCACTTCCTACATCGGGTGCTATGTTGCTGCGCTAGATTCGATTATAGTCTTGGTTTCCAAACTCCCTAGGAAATTTTTATGATCGAATGAATATCATCTAAAAGCAAACATTCCCGGTGAATCCATTGACCCATTCTAATTTATTGCCTGACCCGTTAAAAGCGTGGTACACCCAATCTGTCGAAAATTCTTTAGCAGAATCCGGCTGTGACCCTCAAGCCGGTTTGACCTCTCAACAGGTATCACAGCGGTTGGAATACTATGGCTTAAATGAGCTAGAGGAAAAAGCAAAGCGCAGTTCCTGGGCAATGTTCCTTGATCAATTCAAGGACATCATGCTGCTGATGCTGATTGCAGTAGCGATAGTTTCCGGGATTTTAGATCTGATCAATCTGCAACAAGCCTCAGAAAAGGCCAGTGAATTCCCCTTCAAAGATACGATTGCTATCCTCTCAATCGTGATTCTTAATGGCATCCTCGGGTATCTCCAGGAAAGCCGTGCTGAAAAAGCCCTAGCAGCCCTGAAAAGTATGGCATCCCCTAAGGTACGAGTGCTGCGGGATGGTCGTACCTTAGAGATAGATAGTCAACAGCTTGTGCCAGGGGACATCATGTTGCTGGAAGCTGGGGTACAAGTTGGAGCAGATGGTAGGCTGATCGAGGCATCGAATTTGCAGGTCAGAGAATCTGCACTGACTGGGGAAGCTAATGCTGTCAATAAAACCGTAGAGGTGGAGCTATCGGAAGATACTCCCATAGGCGATCGCATTAATTTAGTTTTTCAGGGAACTGAAGTTGTCCAAGGCAGAGGTAAAGTCCTAGTTACTGGTACTGGGATGAATACGGAACTGGGTAAAATTGCCCAGATGCTACAAGGGGTGGAAAGTGAACCGACACCTCTGCAACAGCGCATGTCTCAGCTGGGACAAGTCTTGGTAACCGGTTCGCTGTTGCTAGTAGCACTAGTAATTATCATTGGCTTGGGCGTAAGCGGTTGGGACTTGAGTGTGTTCCAACAACTGGTAGAAGTTTCTTTAAGTATGGCAGTTGCTGTAGTTCCAGAAGGCTTGCCAGCGGTGGTGACTGTTACCTTAGCCCTAGGAACCCAGAGAATGGTACGCCGTCATGCTCTAATTCGCAAACTACCAGCAGTGGAAACCTTAGGAAGTGTGACTACCATTTGTTCTGATAAAACTGGTACCCTGACCCAAAACAAAATGGTTGTGCAACGGGTGGATACCCTCAACACTAGTATTCAGGTGACTGGGAATGGTTATGAACCTGTAGGGGAATTTCTCCTAGACAATCAGCCCATTACTACAGAACAGTATCCCGAACTCGAACCCCTACTTCTAGCTTGTGCTCTGTGTAATGATGCCATCTTGCAGTATGAACAGGGGGAGTGGAAGATTTTAGGAGACCCCACAGAAGGAGCATTAATTGCTCTGGCTGGTAAAGGGGGTGTGGATAAGGAACCTCTGAGTCAACAGTATTCCCGTGTGGATGAAATTCCCTTCTCCTCTGAGCGTAAGCGTATGAGCGTGATTTGTCAGTGGGATAGTTCTCCAGATAACTTTCAACCTGCTAACCTACCTGCTAACCTTGGCTACTCGAACACCAAAGGCGAACAACCTTGGCCTTTCGGCCACGCTACGCGAACAACCGAGAACCCACAACTGACCGGTTACATGATGTTGACCAAAGGGTCTCCAGAATTGGTGTTAGAGCATTGTACTTCATCAGTACATAATGATGACAGAGCAGCAGGAACTCTAGGGTGTCAACCCTTGACAGAAGAGCAGCGGCAACAGATTTTGGAACAGAATAACCAAATGGCAGGGGCTGGTTTGCGAGTCCTAGGTTTTGCCTATAAATCCCTAGATAGCTTATCAGCTCCAGAAGCAGACCATGAAACCTTAGAGCAAGGGTTGGTGTGGTTGGGGTTAGTGGGAATGTTGGATGCTCCACGGCCAGAGGTACGAGAAGCAGTTCAGCGGTGCCGGAATGCTGGAATTCGTCCGATTATGATTACCGGAGACCACAAACTTACCGCTAGAGCGATTGCCCAGGATTTGGGAATTGCCAATCACACTGATCAGGTACTGACTGGTCAGCAGTTACAAAAGCTCTCCCAACTCGATCTAGAGGAACAGGTAGACCAAGTCAGCATTTATGCTCGTGTTGCTCCGGAACACAAACTCAGAATTGTTCAGGCACTCCAGGGTAGGGGTAAATTTGTTGCCATGACCGGAGATGGGGTGAATGATGCACCCGCTCTCAAGCAAGCTGACATTGGTATTGCTATGGGAATTACCGGAACCGATGTCAGTAAAGAAGCCAGCGATATGGTGCTGTTAGATGACAACTTTGCCACCATTGTTGCTGCCACAGAAGAAGGTCGGACAGTATATGACAATATTCGTCGCTTTATTAGATACATCCTGGGCAGTAACATCGGTGAGGTATTAACTATTGCCGCAGCCCCGATCATGGGACTACCAGATGTTCCCCTCACTCCCTTACAAATTCTCTGGATGAACCTAGTCACTGATGGTTTACCCGCTCTTGCCCTAGCTGTGGAACCAGCAGAACCCGATGTGATGAAGCGATCGCCTTTTAGTCCTAGGGAAAGTATTTTTGCCAGAGGGTTGGGGTCTTATATGGTGCGCATTGGTATTGTCTTTGCCATTTTCAACATTACCTTAATGGCAATTGCCTATGGATACTTCCCTCACTGGAAGACAATGGTATTTACTACCCTATGTATTGCTCAAATGGGCCACGCCCTCGCAGTCCGCTCCAACAAACGCATTACTCTGGAATTAAACCCATTTTCTAACCCTTATTTGCTGTTGGCAGTTACTGTGACTACTCTCTTACAGCTGCTACTGGTTTATGTACCCTTTTTGCAAGACTTCTTTGGCACTGAACCTCTGACTATCATGGAATTCGCTGTCTGTCTTGGCTTTAGTACGTCACTATTTGTTTGGGTTGAGCTGGAGAAATTATTTATTCGTTGGTATGGCAAGGGAAAAGTTCAAGGTTAGTCGGTTGGGAGGTTGGGAGGTTGAAGGTTGAAGGTTGAAGGTTGAAGGTTGGGAGGTTGAAGGTTGAAGGTTGAAGGTTGGGAGGTTGAAGGTTGAAGGTTGAAGGTTGAAGGTTGGGAGGTTGAAGGTTGAAGGTTGGGAGGTTGAAAGTGAAATATTAAACGGTTAGAGATTTTTTTAGTTGATATCAGACTTCTCATCTTAAGGCTGTTAACCTATTCACCTAGAACCTGCTAACCTAGAACCTGCTCACTTTCAACCAGCTAACCAACCCTACAAGAGATGCCTTGGGCAAACAACCTCTTAACCTTTAACCTCTTAACCTTTAACCTCTTAACCTTTAACCTCTTAACCTTCAACCTCTTAACCTTCAACCTCTTAACCTTCAACCTCTTAACCTTCAACCTCTTAACCTTCAACCTACTAACCTTGGCCTTTGGCCACGCTACGCGAACAACCTTCCACCTGCTAACCCCCAACCTGTAACCTTCATTGGATGTACCTTAAGAGCCTACACCTGCGACAGTTTCGTAACTACAGGGATTGCCTGGTTAACTTCGATGCTCCCAAGACAATTTTACTGGGTAATAATGCTCAGGGGAAATCGAATCTACTAGAGGCAGTAGAGTTGCTCTCTACCCTCAAGAGTCATCGGTCAGCACGCGATCGCGAATTGGTCTTAGAAACTACTCCTATTGCTGAGATTCGGGCTACTCTAGAACGAGCCTATGGTTCAGTAGAACTAGGATTAACCTTGCGCAGTCAGGGAAGGCGTACTGTTGCTCTCAATCAAGAATCCTTGCGTCGGCAGTTGGACTTTTTAGGTATTCTCAATGCGGTACAGTTTTCTAGCCTGGATTTGGAACTGGTGCGAGGAGCACCAGAACGGCGTCGCGCCTGGCTCGATTCAATTCTGACTCAGCTCGAACCAATTTATGCTTACATTTTGCAGCAATATAACCAGGTATTGCGACAGCGCAATGCTTTGCTGAAAAAAATCCGTAAACTTCAACAAGAAGGGGAAGTTGATGCATCGGTATCCAAGCAGTACAATGCGGAGCTAGGGTTGTGGGATGCCCAACTGGCTACTGCTGGCTCACGAGTCACCCGCCGTCGAGAGAGAATGCTAAAACGGTTAGCTCCTATAGCCCAAGCATGGCACGCTAGTATTAGTGGCAAGACAGAGGTATTGGATATTACCTATGCCCCCAATGTCAGTCTTTCCAAAGATGACCCTGATCTAGTCAAGCAGGCTTTTTTAGAGAAAATCCAACAGTACTCCCTTCCTGAATTTCATCAAGGGAGAACCCTAGTCGGTCCTCACCGGGATGAAGTACAGTTTACCATTAATCAGACCCCAGCCAAGTCCTATGGTTCTCAAGGTCAACAACGAACGTTGGTCTTAGCGCTTAAGTTAGCTGAATTGAAGCTCATTGAAGAGGTGGTGGGAGAGCCACCTCTGTTGTTACTAGATGATGTATTAGCTGAACTAGACCTGAATCGGCAAAATTTACTGTTGGATGCTATTCAGGATCGGTTTCAGACTTTGATTACTACTACTCACTTGGGAGCCTTTGATTCCCAATGGCTGAATTCGTCTCAGATTCTTTCAGTGCAAGCAGGACAGATTAAAAGGTTGGAAGCTTGATGGTTGATACTTGATGGTTGATCGGGTAAACTACTTTTACACTTTGTTATCTTTCTGCCTCCCTGGAGACTCCCGTTATAGCCGAAGGCTTAACGGTGAGAGGAAAGGGAGGACGAGCAGTTGTGTTCAGTTGACAATTCACATGGAATGTTTTAAAATGTAAGCATGGTTGAAAAAGCTTACCGTTACCGTTTTTACCCAAATCCTGAACAAGACAATCTGTTGAGGAGAACTCTAGGCTGTGTAAGACTTGTTTACAACAAAGCCTTATGCGCTAGAACAAAAGGATGGTATGAACACCAAAAACGAATCAGTTATAAAGAAACTTCCTCAATGTTGACAGGATGGAAAAAACAGGATGACTTGTTTTTTCTAAATGAAGTCAGTTGTGTTCCACTTCAACAGGGGTTAAGACATCTTCAAACTGCTTTTACTAATTTTTTTGCAGGTCGTGCCAAATATCCCAACTTCAAGAAAAAACGCAACGGTGGTAGTGCAGAATTTACCAAATCGGCATTTAAATGGAAAGATGGTCAGATCTATCTTGCTAAATGCCAAGAACCTTTGCCTATTCGTTGGAGTCGTCAATTACCTATAAACTGCGAACCAACTACCGTTATAGTTAACTTAGATCCATCTAATCGATGGCATATCTCAATCAGGTTTAATGATCATAGAGACTTGAGTTTGCCTGTGACGGATAAACAAGTTGGTTTTGATTTAGGAATTACTAGTTTAATCACGACCAGTGACGGGGATAAAATCACTAATCCCAAACATTTCAAAAAACTCAAGAAAAAACTGGCCAAATATCAAAAGGCTTTGTCACGAAAACAAAAAGGTTCCAATAATCGTTACAAAGCCAGATTAAAGGTAGCTAAAATACACGCAAAAATCAAGGACGCTAGAAAAGATTTTACTCACAAGCTAACCACTAAACTGGTCAAAGAAAACCAATTGATTGCGTTTGAAGACTTAGCGGTGAAAAACATGGTCAAAAATCAAAAACTAGCTCAGGTGATCAGTGATGCTAACTGGGGGGAAATAATCCGTCAGGTCAAATATAAATCAGAGTGGTACAGCCGTAAAGCTATTTCTATTGACAGATGGTTTCCCAGTAGCAAGTTGTGTTCTGTATGCCTCAATCGCGTCGAATCTTTACCCCTGAGTATTCGGGAGTGGGATTGCCCATCTTGTAATACTCACCACGATCGCGATATTAATGCATCAATTAATATCTTGGCGGCAGGGCTTGCCGTGTCAGTCTGTGGAGCGACCGTAAGACCTCAAGAGAGTAAGTCTCGGAGGGCTGGTGCGAAAAACTCCAAAAAAAGGGAGAAGGAAGCAGAAACCTAAGTCGTGAGTCTTAGGAATCCCCCGCTATAATCAAAGATTTAGCGGTGGGAGGATGTCAATAAGACAAAATTTTTTGGTTATACTAAGGTTGTTGTATCTTCTGATCACAATCAGAGATATAGCGTTTATCATACCGTAAGGATTCAGGTAGGGGCTTGACAAAGTCCGGGATGGAGCTGGAGAATCATCAGAAGAATGTGTAGCTTCTCACTAACCCCAGACACAGCTGCTGTATAACCAGAAGTCCTACGGAAGAACTGGTGCAGCTGGTAGTGGAGCAAAAAAAACTGCGATTAGCAACAGCACTCAGTGATCGAAAGTCTGGTTGAAGAAATAGAAAGACTCAAACTCAGCCCTTGCCTAGACTCGAAAAACTCATCTAATCCACCATCAACGGACTTGCTCAAAAAGTCCGAAAAGAAGCAGGACTTGCAGGATTAATCCGAGAGTCCAGGCAAAAAGAAACCCGGAGGGCAGCCTGGACACAAAGGAAAGACCCGCTTTGGGTTTGGACGAGTAGACCGCGCTCGTTATACTTAGTCCCCAGCAATGCCCTTCCTGCGGTGGGAGTCTGATCGAAACCCCTTGCGTCAAAGTCGAAACTCAACAAGTAGCTCAGCTGGTGGAGCGACCCATAGAAATCGTAGAATATCAACGCCACTATTGTCAGTGTATTGAATGTGGGGTAAGAGCTACGGTACCGTGGCCTGATTCGCTCATCCCGGAGATGAAACCTTAGAATAGTGGAGCCTTACTAACAAACCTTTAACCCTATGCCGCATAACCTACCAACTTGCTTTGGCTCCACTATTCTTACGGTAACTTCTGACCCCTGGACTTGATTTGGGCGTGCGGTTGCAAGGATTACTGGGATGGCTGGGAAACTACGGACATCTGCCTTACTCCAAACAACTTCAGATGTTGTGGGAACTCGGTGGGATCAATATTGGAGTGGGAACGTTGGTGAACACCAACCAACGACTAGCATTAAGCTTGCCAAGGGAGCGTTGAGGCTCTCTTGACCTGGGTGGCTGTTGAACAACCCAATGTGCATGTGGATGAAACGCCGTGGGCGGTCAAGGGCATTAAAGAAGCGATGCAGCGCCGCCAAAGGGGGTTTCCCCCACTCGCTATTGCATCAAGACATGGCTCTGGGTACTGAGCCATCCCGAGTTCTGTCTATAACATGGCTGGAGATACACCCTCGCGAGGGGAACTGATTAGCCAGTTGGGACAGACCTATGACGGGGTTCTGATTACGGATGATTACAGTGTCTACAATGGCTATTATCGGTCAATGATCAACAGAAGTGAAAGCGCCCATCTGCGCCGTCACTTTCTCAGGTTAATCAAACAACCATTACTTCACAACCGAGCCATTGGGGAAGCCAAAGTTGAACTGATTGATGAAGCATGCAAGCCGTTATCGTCTCTGGCAACAAACTGGAGATTCAACGGATTACCAACACTGGGTAAAAGAATTCACGCGCGAAGATACAGACAACGGTTCAAACCTGGAGTTCAGCTGCTGGGGCTGAAGCGGGGAAACTCTTGCGCTCCCTCATTGAGATTGCCTCCCAATGGTGGTATTTTTTAGACCATCCCCAAGTCCCACCGGATAATAAAAAGCGCCGAAAGGTCTCTACGCTTGGCGGTAACTAGGCGTAAGGGAACGTGGTGGCTGAAGTTCCCTCCAACGATTCGAGCAGACCGCTAATTTACTACACGACCAGTCCAAACTTGTCGTTTTCAGGGACGTTCGGTGATGGATTTCTTTGAGCAAGCTCTCATGGCTGTTGCTGGTCACTTGCCCGAAGCTCCTTCCCAAATCCCTTCTCCCCACACCTGAATCCTTACACCTAGAGAGCATTACGATAATCTTGGTTGTTGGCATTCCCTTATAGGATGTCTGAAAAGTAAAAATAAATGCGATCGCAAACACAAATGCGCGTACGCGCATCGGCGCGGCTGCAAGCAGATCGCAAAAAGAAAAACTCTCGTCACGATCAGCTGTCCATAGCAATAAAAGACAGATAACGAGAGTAAAATAATGAATCAATCATATCGTACCGATAAAACCTATGAACAATGGCAATTACTCGAAACACTTATACCACCAGCTTGCGCCGGGAGGTCGTCCATTAAGCGTAGAGATGCGCTCAGTAGTCAATGCCATCTTTTATGTCTTGGTAGCAGGATGTGCATAGGTCTTGTTACCTCACGATTTTCCCAAAGGTCAGACAGTCTATCATTACTTTCGGCAATGGCGTATCAGTGGTGATTGGGCTTAAAGTTACCGTAAGGATAGTGGAGCCTTTATGGTTGGCAGGCTATGCAGAAAAAGTTTAAAACTTATTGAATAAGGCTCCACTAACAATCAGGTTT
The DNA here is from genome assembly GCF_010672005.1 of Moorena sp. SIO4A5. Taxonomy (NCBI): domain Bacteria; kingdom Bacillati; phylum Cyanobacteriota; class Cyanophyceae; order Coleofasciculales; family Coleofasciculaceae; genus Moorena; species Moorena sp. SIO4A5. The sequence continues at coordinate 29,386 of NZ_JAAHHZ010000045.1, forward strand.
CGTCTCTAGGAGAGAATTCACGAACAGTTACGAAAATGGGTACGGGTAATCGTTGACCATCAACAAGCGTCCGAGTGCAGCGATTCTTGATAGCCAATCAGTAGAAACCGCAACCATGATTCATTTGGAAGTGGGCTATGATGCTGCCAAACAGGTTAAAGGTCGTAAGCGTCATCTGGTGGTGGTATCCCATGGTTTGTTAATGGTTGTAGCCGTCAGTGCAGCTTCTTTACCAGAACGAGAGGGAGCCAAATTATTGTTCGACCAACTCCATGGACTTAGAGACAGATTTCACCGATTAATCAAAATTTGGGTTGATGGCGGTTATCGAGGTGAAGGTTTTATGAGGTGGGTGATGGATGTCTATGGCTGGATAAAAGAAACTGTGATGCGCTCAGATACCGTGAAAGGAAATGAAGTTTTACCAAGACGTTGGGTCGTGGAACGGACTTTCGGTTGGTTTAATTGGTGTCGTCGTCGAGCGCAAAGATTATGAAGTCTTACCAGCGACTTCTGAAACTATGATTCGAGTTGCCTAGATTTCTGATCATGCTTAGACGTTTGGCGTAGCCAATTACTTTTCAGACATCCTCTTAGATGATTAGATTTCTCCCAAGGGTTTACTCGTAACAGATGGGCTGCAACTTTGAGAACTATTCCCATCCTATCTGCATTGCTAAAAACATTGTAAAGAAATTTGGTATCTTCCCTGCAACCATTCAGATACATGATACTTTTTTAGATACTCTCTGAAAAAGCAGCAAAAAAAAATTTATCATTTGACACTGCTTTTAACTGATTCTCTTGCATTGCGAGCCTAGTGAAATCAACACCCAAGCTCTTTGGCAAGACTACAAAGTTTTAGGTTTTTTTAACCTTTCTGATCATTGATCATCAATTATATATATTCAGGATATCCGATATGAGTACAACACCAGATCAAACCGCAGATGCACGGAACCGCGTCATTGAATCCGCCAAGCGATTGGGAGTTCAACTCAATGAACAAGAATTGGAACGATGGATGAATTCCATTACCCAAACCACAGAGGGCAGCGATATTGTCGTCGATGAAAAGACAGGGGTTTTCGGTCACAAAGTCAGCATGTTGGATTTTGACCCGAAAGACCTGGAGCGTTTTCGCACTATCGGTAAAATTGTGGAATTTGACGATGTTCCTGGTCTGGTAGAAACTGCTTTGGCCCTCTCTGGTTCAGCCGCTCAATCCAAGGTTCAAACTCACCCTGGAGACTGTGACTACTTCGAGCGGGTGAATATTATTGCCCCCACCAAGGCTGAAGCTTGCCAGATTCTAGCTCGAATTATGCGTGAGAAAGCAATCAACAGCCTGTCGGGTGACAATTTTGAATTCATTGAACTGAAATTTGGTAGCTATCCCCAAGACGTTATCTGCAACGAACGCCCCTGTAGCAAAGGCTCACCGATCGCGTGGTCTTCTGACGAAGTTGTGGCTGGAAAGATAGAAGCGAGGGACTCTGAAGGAAATCCTGTCATCATCACCTGGGATTCTGTAGCCGACGATCCCGGTTGGTGTAAGCTGGACTGGGTAATTTCTGATCCAGTGCGCGGTCAATTGGCCAACGCTAGCAACATGTTGGATGTGACCTGGGAAGCTCCCGATGGTACAATCACTCCCTTAGACGGCTATCTAGACGCTTATTTTCAAGAGGTTTACCTGGATGCCGAATCTGCTCCCATCTTTAACAAACTGGTGAAGCAGGTTTCCAGCGATGTCATGGATGATTACGTGACGGCGTTGCAAGACCAAGTTAAAAAATATGTTAAGGAAGATCATCTCAACTATGGCAAAGCTGCCAAACGTTTGTATAATATATTCCGGCTGAATGGGCAGTATGAGGAAGCTGCCTTCCTGCGGGAACTTTTTGACGAACCGGCGGCATTACTTTATCAAGTCCACGCCCTGGTAAAAACGGTTCAAGAAGCCACGGAAAAAAGCACCGTCTTTGATATCGACAGCATTCTTGATCAGACTGATGAACTGATTATGTCAGTGATCAAGGTCTTGGAAGGGGAAGAGGAATTGGAGATCGTGCGCCATCTGCTGCGTCTATCCCGCTGCATCAGCCGTCAGGAGGAGGGGGTTCCCCTTGGTCCCCAAGTAGACGCAGCCCAAGCAGAGGTAATGAATATTGTCAACAATTTCTTCTACGAAAAGATGACAGCACTACCTGCAATTAAGGCTTATATTGACCAGCTCAAGAGTTGATAATTACTCTAGCCGCCTATCGTAGGGGAAACGCATCTTGTTGGATAAGCAGGGAGAGTTCTCCATAAACCCTGCCTTGTCTTGATGCAGTCGCTCATGGTTTTGGGTTTGGGTGCCAAACCTGTGTCGGCACCTTGAAAGCCCCGTGGCAATCGCCTTTAGCCGACTGCATCGCTTCGCTTGATTGTTGACAATGCACTTTCCATTGGGTTTGATGATTAGATTTGTCCCAAAGGTTTACTAGTACCAGATGGGCGACTCTTACCAGATGGGCTGTGCAACTGGGTTAGAAATATTCCCATCCTATCTGCATTGGTACAGAGATTGTAAATAAATTTGATCTCTTACTTGCAACCATTCATAAATATGATATCTTTCTAGATACTCTTCCTGAAAAAGCAGCCAAGAATTTAGCCTTTGACACTGCTTTTAACTTATTGTCTTGCATTGCGAGCCTAGTAAAATCAAGGCCCAAGCTCTTTAGCAAGGCCACAAATTTTTAGGTTTTTTTAACCTTTGTGATCCTTGATCATCAATTATATATATTCAGGATATCCCACATGAGTACAACACCAGGTCAAACCGCAGATGCACGGAACCGCGTCATTGAATCCGCGAACCGATTGGGGGTTCAAATCAATAGACCTCTTGCAAAAGTATTTTTATGATAGTGTTTACGTCAATTCTTGTCCACTGTTCCCTGTTCCCTGTTCCCTGTTCCCGACTTCTGCCGCGAAGTCTAATGAACAAGAATTGGAACGATGGATGAATTCCATTACCGAAACCACAGAGGGCAGCGATATTGTCGTCGATGAAAAGACAGGGGTTTTCGGTCACAAAGTCAGCATGTTGGATTTTGACCCGAAAGACCTGGGACGTTTTCGCACCATCGGTAAAATTGTCGAATTTGACTATGTTCCTGGTGTCGTAGAAACTGCTTTGGCCCTCTCTGGTTCAGCGGGCTTAAATCAAGGTTTGAGCATGAATCAACTCATAACCAGCAACTTTCAACTTCCGATTATGGACACGGGCGTTATTGGTTCGGAAGTTAGGTTGTGAGGAATCCCATAACACTTTGGGGAGATTGTAGCGATCGCATATTTGATCAGTCAGCTCCCGCGTCGTGAGTTTGAGGTCGTTAACTAGGTTGTAGATACCTTGGCAGCGGTTTCGTCGGGCAAACTCCACGGCCTGAACAATGTCGTCTCGGTGAATCCAATTGATAAAGTTATCGCCACTGCCAGGAAGCGTCGTGCCTGCCAGTCGCTCAAACCGCTTGCTTAACTCACGACCGGGACCATAAATCCCCCCAAGGCGCAGGATACAGACATTGCGCTCTTCACTGCTTGCCCCTAATAAAATATGTTCCGTCAAAGACAAAACCCGACCATGTTCGTTGGCTGGAACGATGGGAGAATTTTCATCTACCCATGCTCCCTGTTGGTTACCGTAGACGGCGCAACTACTTAGGTAAATTACCTGCTTCACATTGGGATTATCTGCTAAAGCTGCTACCAAATTGCTAGCGGTGGGGATGTAGGTGGCTTCGTAGAAGTTGGCATCAACTTGCCTATTACTGATTGGGGCAATACTCAGGACGATAGTGTCTTGATCAATAAGTGCCGACTGCATCCCTTGGGTATCATCCCCTTTCATCACCACTACCTGTGAAGCGACTTCCTTCAGCTTTGCTACCCGTTCTTGGGTAGTAGTGGTAGCTGTAACCTGGTGACCCTGCTGGTGATGCCAGAAATTTGCTAGAGCTGTGCCAACATAACCGCAACCAATAATGGTAATATTCATAAGGTATAATCTTTAGGGACATCCGTAACAATTTCAATAAAGCGAGTCTGAACCCCTCGCTAAATAGATCCGTTGGAGGAATATGCTTGACTTCAACAGTTGAGCTGTTGGTTCCGGATTAAGTAACGTCAGATCAACCTGTCTAGGACTTTCTAATAGAATTCCCAGAGGTTATAATCACGTAACAGTTTTGGCTGAATCCTGAACAGCTTTTGATTTCCCGATAGATATTGCTGTTTTATTATATCAATTTTAGCCTAAATGTAAATATTTGTAAATGTAATGTAAAATACATACGTTGCTGTGCTAAAATGTCGTAAACTAACAGCGATTAGCCAAGGGTTGCACAGCATCAGCCCAAAATCCTCAACGTTTCAAGTCGAGGAGAGTTCAAATCAGCGACTTACCCCAATTATTTGGGATTATGTGAGAGGAATAGTGGTACAGTATTTGTGGTATTGCTACAGAGTTGAGATCGCTTAAACAGCTTAATCTGGATTCAGCAGCTTGATATCGAACTCTGTAACCTCAGCATATGCGCTACGCGCACGCTGCTTGAGGTGCCGTGAGCTTTTGGCTCAGGCTACTTGAGGTGCCGTCAGCCGTTGGCCGTAGACCAAGCTAAGGGAACAGCCGTGAGCTAAAGGTCACGCTGCTTGAGGTGCTTATTTTATTCAAAAGCACCGATTGCGCTACGCCCACGCTGCTCTGTTGGCAACTTTTGTCCTGTACTGAGATTTACGCCTAGTCTTATAAAAGAAAAAGATCACCATGAAACCATATTTCTCTGCACTTTTAATCCTATCCACAGTAACCACAATGACTGGTTGCACGAACCTTGGTACGCCAAGGGCACAGGCTGCGCCATGCGAAAATCCTGTCACAAAAAACGATGTTCTAGCTGCACAGCAAAGCTGGGGCAAAGCCATTGTCGCCATTGGCAAGGCAGAAAACCCAGAAGCAGAAGCACAAAGTACTCTTGACAGGCTTTATGCTTATGATATTGGTAAGGTTTTGTTCAAACCAACACTGGCCAGCGATGATCCGTTCAGAGGCACGGAGAAAGAGGCTTTGTCTTATTTTGTCGGCGGCAGCATCAGCGAAGATAAAGGTTTTGCTCTTGCGCCCTATAATAAAGTGCGCTTTGAGAATGAAGGAATTATTACCAACTGCGATACAGCCATGTCGATGGGTGAGTATTTTTTCACCAAAACAGACGGTAGCGAGATCAAGGTAGAATACTCTTTTGGTTATGTTCGCGATGAAAACGGTGATCTGAAAATCAATCTGCACCATTCATCTCTGCCGTATCAAGCACAATAAGGGCGATTGACCGTAGGTCACGCTACGCGATCGCACGTCTGACAAAAGTTGAGCTAGGTCTGGCGCTAGACTTTCCACCCATTGCTGTTGCTGGCTCGACTCTTTTGGCGGTTGAATCTCTTCTGGTGGTTGGGTCATTTCGGGTGCTGCTTCTATCTGTGATGCTTCAGATAATGCGCTCGGCTCTACAGGAGGCTGATTTGCTTCTGGCTTGGGCGTTTCGGGTACTGCTTCCTTAGATTCTGCTTGAGCTGTAGGTGGTGTTTTTGATGCGTAAAATTCAGCTAGTGCCCTAGCTTGGCCTTGAGGTATGGCATCATTAAATATTTTGCTAAGAGACCTCCTGTGATGAACAACGGTGAGCCAAAAGCAATCATCAAAGTCACTCTCAAGCAATGCTTTGGCACCATAAGGAAGACAAGGATAACGATCAAATAGAGCGGTTCTGTGGTTGGATGAGGTACACAAGAAATGGCTTTCCCCTAGTAGGGCTGATCAAGATGTACCTCACAGTCGCGGAAACCGCTATAATTCTTTAGCCACCGCCACCGCAGCCACCACAGCCGCCACCACAGCCACCGCCACCGCAGCTACTGCCACCGCCACCGCAGCCACTATCACCGCCACCGCAGCTACTGCCACCGCCACCGCAGCTACTGCCACCGCCACCGAAGCCACCGCCACCGAAGCCACCGCTATTACCAGAATGGCTGGGAGGATTAAATACCTTTCGCAAGTTTTGTAGACCATTTTGGCTCAAAACTGTACTACCAAATAGAGCAAATGCCAGGGCGAGTTGAGAATGGTTTTGAGCATTTTGCAGCATCCGATGCTTAACTTTTAGGTTTCCTAATACAGTATCGCCGTAACGACTACGCTTTACTGGTACAACCAGAAAGAACAAACCCATGATTGCTGTCATGGCGCACAGTATGATCAGAAAACCGACTGGCTTATGTCGCGAAATGCCTACTATAATTTTGCTGATTCCTAGGAGCAAGACAGCAAACAGAGGAAGTGCGGGATATTGCTGGGCTGATTTGCCCTGGTCTTCTGTAAGTAATAGATTGAGATCGGTTAAGCGATCGCGTATTTGGTCTGTAGCGGATGCAGCAGATGCTCTGATTTGAGTGATGTTCTCACCAATTTTGACAGCATTCTCAATTTTCAACTCAAGGGGATTAGTTGTGTTACCCAAGGGATTGACTAATTCTAGCCCTCGGTTTTTGGGCACAGGTTTTAAATTTTGATCCTGCACAAGGTTAACGATGGCTGTATCGATGGCTCGCTGTTGACCACCAACTAAATAGCCTGTCTCATAGGCATGGAGATAGACCGATTTGCCATAGGGATCGGAAGTTGGTTCTCGTAGATACCAACGTAAACCGTAGGCCAAGACTACCGCAGCACTTACTAGCAATAGATAGAACCTAAGAAATAATGGTCCTGTAAAATTAAGTGGATTTGCGCTATTGACTAAGGCTAATGACTCACAACCTGTGATTGTTACTGTCAAGACGAACAATAGGAAAACAATCGCGTATTGGTTGAGGCTGAAGTTGGGGAGTGAGTTTAAACTAACCTTAGGTAAACTAACTTTAGGCAAATTAACTTTAGGTAAAATCCAGTGCTGCTGAGGGTTTACCCGCACAAAATTGACATGCTGACTAACATGAATATCAGCGGGTGCCCAAATATCTACTGGTGGCGCTTCCCCAAAGAAATAGTGATAGCTGGCTAGGGTTTTACTGTACCAATCGTCGAATTTAGACTTTTCACTGGCACCACCACCACTAGGCAGATGATGAAAGGGGGTTTGTAGAATGTTTGGGCAAAATTCATCCCAGTAAGAATGGGTATAGGTCAAGTGTAGATGCCACACTTGATCCACTGGGTCAGAAGGGGAGACGGGATGGTCAGCTACTACTGCTAGAAACGCAAATTTTTTGTATTCCTCAATTACCCGCTGAGTGTAGTTAAGACTCCACTGATTTTCCCGAGCTAGTCGCTTGCTAAAGGGAAATTTGGCCTCAGGATCATCTAAAGAAAATGCCTGAAGGCGTTGATAAATTTGGGTTTGTTGAAGGTTCATCATTGTTTGTGTTTTCTTGTAGAATGCTAGTTACCTGAATCTACCCATATATTTCTATTCAGCCTAAAAATAAGGTTTTATGAAAAGGTCTCTTGATTTTGCGTTCGCGTAGGGTGGTCTACGCCCAGGTGGGGGAATGCGTCGCGATTTTGTTCAAATAAATGTGAAGATAGTTTAAATATTTCTGGATAATATCAAAAATATGGTATAGTCCATATACTAGAAAGTATGCTAGTTGCCTGAATCCCATAGCCCCATAACTCAAAGCGCTGCTTGACTGACAATTCTTAGGATTAAAATTCCTAGTAAATCCTGAGGGAGTAACAGCGCTAATCATCAATATGCAAATTTTCGTAAGTCAATCAGAGTCAAGCAGACTCCTGTAGCTGATTGGATCTGGCAATCTACCAAAATACGGCAATCAATAGAAATGAATAGAGTAGTTACTTTAACACTAGATGGTGACCTAGACAGTGGAATTCGAGTCACTTTGACATGGGGAACAACAGACAAGTCAGCTGAAGGAAAAATTATGAGTTGGTTGGCCCCAAACCCCGAAATTTATCAACTATACACCGATTGGCAGCAAGGATATCGTAATTTAGAGTATTTTTACCGAAACCCCCGCTTAACTCCCAAAGGACTGTACATCTCTTCGGTTAAATCCTGTGAGCAATTGGTTGACGAGTTAAGGAACAATATTAACCAATGGCTGAATTCTAGATCCGATGGCTTTGACCAGGTCAGAGATCAATTAACAACTGAGTTAAGCCGTCATCGTGATACTCGGGTATTGATTCAGACCGATAATCCTCAGCTTCAACGATTACCATGGCACCTCTGGGATGTATGGGAAAATAATCATGACTCCGTTGAATTTAGTTTAATTCCCTTGGAATACCAGCCACATCCAGAAACTAAACTGAGAAATCGGGTCAGACTATTAGCTATTCTTGGTAACAGTGAGGGAATTGATATCGAAACCGACCGCAACTATTGGCAGCAAGTCTCTAGCTTAGACTCATCCTCTTGCTTTCTAGTAGAACCGACACGAGAGGAGTTAGACCAAAAACTTTGGGAAAACGATGGTTGGGATATTCTGTTTTTTGCTGGTCATAGTTCTAGCGAATGTAATGATGAAACCGGTCGAATTTATATAAATAAGGAAGACAGTATTCTCATTAATGAGTTAATCCCAGCTCTCAAGCAAGCCATTAAAAACGGCTTGAAGCTAGCTATATTTAATAGCTGTGATGGTTTAGGTTTAGCCAATGCTCTAGCTAAATTACAAATGCCACAAGCCATTATTATGAAAGAGCCAGTGCCCGATGAAGTTGCCCAGACTTTCCTCAGGTTTTTTCTGGAAGAATTTTCTCAAGGAAAGTCTCTCCAGAAGGCAGTTAAAGTAGCACAAAAAAGACTGCATTATCTAGAGAATCGATTAGATAGAAAATTACCCTACGCTACTTGGTTACCAGTGATTTATCAGCATCCTAAAGCACAACCTTGGCGTTGGCCAGTGTCAGGATCATTAGTTAAACTTTTGATTAAATTAGCGTTAGGGACTGTTGCGATCGTTAGCATTTACGGAATTTACAAAATTGGCACAGAACCTAACAAGCTAGGAGACAAGATTAGTTCTGGGGAAGAGATACTGGATACAACCTCTGCTCCACGTTTCAAGCAACGGAGTGTGAAGTTACTAGCTAAGTGTCAGGAGCCATTCAGAAATTATTTAGGAATTTGGCGTCAAGAAACCAGGAAAAAAGTTCGGAATTGCTTTTGGACAAAAGCTCACTATAAAACAGCTGTTGAGTTACTTAAACAATCCTGGCAACAGAATGGAGCCGATCCGGAAACGTTAATTTACTTGAATAATGCGCTACTGGAAGCTGAAGGAAAAAACTATTATACAATAGCTGTTACAATTCCCATCATTGACACCCCGAATCAATCAGTAAAAGATGCCAATGCTGCTAAAGAAATTCTGCGAGGAATTGCCCAAGCTCAAACTGAAGTTAATTTGGGACTCTTTGAAGTCGATAACGAACTGATTCAGCAATTTCCAGGTAAAGATTTTCTAAACCGTAAAGGGATTAATAATAGGATTGGACTCAGAGTCGTAATTGCTGATGATGCCAATAGTGAAGAAGAGGCGAAAGCAAGAGCAAGCTTATTGGTGAAGCAATCGAGTATTCTAGGAGTCATCGGTCACTGGACTAGTGAAACAACTCTTGCCGCTGTAGATACTTATCAAAATGGGAAGCTGGCATTGATTGCTCCCTATGCTATGACAACAGAACTCACAACTAACCCTCGAAATTTTTTATTTCGGACTGTACCTACTAATGAAGACGAAACTGATAGTTTAGTTGACCACCTACTTAAGATAGATCAACGCCAAGTAGCAGTTTTTTACACTCCTCAAAGTTCATTTAGTAGCTATGGATGGCAGAAATTTAAACAAAAATTTGAAACCAAGGGAGGAAGGATCATAAAAGTCCGAGAGTATAAGTTATCCAAAAGTAACTTCAACGCCAACAAAGCCCTAAAGGAAGTAAGCAAATATAAAGAAACAGCCTTGGTGTTATTCCCAGATGCTCAAATCACTGATGCTTTGGAGAATTCCATTGAGTTAATCAAAGCTAACAACGGTCGTAATTTGATAGTAGGGGGATGGAATCTCTATAGTCCCCAGACTCTAAGCATCGGAGATTCAAAGCTATTGGAGAAAGTAGTTTTATTTGTTCCCTGGCATCCCCGAAGCAGTCCTAACCAAAAATTTACTCAAGACACTAGGAAATTGTGGCATGGACCAGTCAATCCGACCACAGCTACCACCTATGATGCCACTCGTACGTTGATTAAGGCGTTAGAAATGTCAAAGAAACCGACACGTAAGGGTATCCAGAAAACATTAGCAAGTGATGGTTTTAGTGCCGATGGTGCAACAGGAACCATTGAGTTTGAATCCAACGGTGATCGCAAGAATCCTCCTGGAGAATTAGTTCATATCGTACCTTGTCCCAAGAGCTTCTTTGGTTTAGCCTTTGTGCCCCTTGAGTATTCTTCTTGTGATTGAAAGTATTAAGATATTAGCTATCAGCATTCAGCATTCAGCATTCAGCGATCAGCCAAAGGCTGACAGAATTCTAAATTCTTAATTCACCATTCTTAATTCAATCTTTCTAAAACACTATTTAATAACTGCAGCTGATAAACGTTGCTGCTGACATCCTGTGGTTCTTGATTTCTTGGCAAACTGATCACTTTCTCTGCCTTGGTTTGATACTGACGCACCATCGAGAAAGCTTCTTTACTGAAACAAGTCAGATAATCCTGAGCTGCATTACTTAAGGCTTGGGCTACTTGATGGTCATAAGAGTCAGCAGATGAATTTGATTTATCTTTCTTTGCCCCTTTACTGAGGATATAGCTAGCCCCTCCAGCCATGGCTGCGCCCACTTTACCTTTTAAAGCCAAACGGATTCCAGTAGCAAGAGCAATTGGGATAACTTTCTTTAACTCCTCGGAAGAGTCGGCAGGCTCAGGTATAATAACTTGGGGAGTATCGGGAACAGAAATGATTAGCTTACCAGGATACTGATGCTCAAAAAACTCACAAGCTTTATCAACCCATTCCTGGATTGCTTGTTGATATCCATCCATGTCTTGTTGGAATTGTGCTTGCCAACTGCTAAATTCCCCTTGCTGAAGTGCTGTCGCAAGTGTTGATTGATAGCGTTCTAACAGTTTGGGCAAATAGAGCCAACTCTCGAAGTCAGAAACAGTGGCTTGGAATCCTTGTTTAATCAATTTCTGAGCTTTTTGTTGCAGTTCAAGTTTAGCCTGATGCTTCTCTTTGGCAGTTTCTAATTCTGAGTTGATGACTTGGATTTTAGACTGTAGTGCTGCTTTAACTTGAGTTGCGATCGCATCCACACGATCCAGGCGAACCGTTGTCTTTTCCCGTTGAGCAGCTACCATACTTTGTAGTGCTGATTCAAACATCGCCAATCCCGTCGTATGTGCTTGATCAGATAATCCTTTTAGTCTAGCTCTCAAAGCAGGTAGGGCATCAACTCGATACAAGTTACTAAGGGTATTCGGTAATTCCGACCGAAAACTTTCGGCTACAAACCGTAGCCTAGTCTGGACTTCTTTTTGCTGATCAGGTTCCAATAAATTCAGGAAATTGACCACAAAAACAACAGTCTTGATTCCTCTATCTATTAACCAGTCTCTCAGGTTTTCCCGCTCACCCAAGGTCATGAGCTGGCGACCATCCAGCACTTGAACGACTAAATCTGCTGTTAGCAGTTGGTCGCGCACTAATTTATCCTGAGCTTCCCGGTCATTTGTTCCTGGTAAATCCAAAAATTCTACACCAGTTTTTAGGAAGGGATGGGGACAGTAAACCTCTACCGAAGCGACATCAGAGCGCATACACCGTTGCTCATCTAAGATAGCATAGCGCTTCAAGACCTCTGTGCTATTTTCACTAATTTCTGTGCCATCAGTCAGGGTAATTCGAGTATGCAATTCTTCTCCATATCGGATATGAATTGCAGCCCCTGTAGTGGGAATTAGACCAATGGGCAGAGTGCGCTTTCCTAGCAAAGCATTGAGCAAGGTGGATTTTCCATAATTAAACGGACCAAAGACAGCAATCCGAAATGTGGGATTTTCTAGATAGTCGCACAGGGCAATTACATCCTTTCGCAAGGGTGAGTCTTGCTCCAAATCAAGCAGACCGATAGCAGACCTAAGAGAATTAACAACAGACTGATAGATTTGCTGATCTTCCATGACAAGTTGTGTTAAGTAATTGGTCTGTGGTTCGATTCCTCGACTTGAACCCAGCACTAAGCACGGTAGCAAATACAGTATAGCCAAAAAAAATAGAGAGCCGTTCGTTTGACTCTCTTGATCATCAGGGTGCATCTACTGATCTAAGTATAGCAAGATAAATGTGGGGTGCAACCCCTCACCCCTCTAAGCAAGCAAAATGTTACAAAACTTAATAGTGTGCATCGGCTTAATGATTGGGATGAAGGGTACGCACCGCTTCAAACCTATCACTTCAAATATGTAAAGAACTCTTAAGACATCTCAAAAAAAATAAGAGAGCCGTTGGTGTGACTCTCTCGATCATCAGGGTGCATCTACTAATCTAAGTATAGCAAGATAAATGTGGGGTGCAACCCCTCACCCTTCTAAGCAAGCAAAATGTTACAAAACTTAATAGTGCGCATCGGCTTAATGATTCTGATCAAGCGTACGCACTCCCAAAGCAACCACCAGTTGACTTGAAACCCTTGACTTCAAACACCATTAGAATTTTTCAGCAATCTCAAAAAAAAATAGAGAGCCGTTGGTGTGACTCTCTTGATCATCAGGGTGCATCTACTGATCTAAGTATAGCAAGATAAATGTGGGGTGCAACCCCTCACCCCTCTAAGCAAGCAAAATGTTACAAAACTTAATAGTGTGCATCGGCTTAATGATTGGGATGAAGGGTACGCACCGCTTCAAACCTATCACTTCAAATATGTAAAGAACTCTTAAGACATCTCAAAAAAAATAAGAGAGCCGTTGGTGTGACTCTCTCGATCATCAGGGTGCATCTACTAATCTAAGTATAGCAAGATAAATGTGGGGTGCAACCCCTCACCCTTCTAAGCAAGCAAAATGTTACAAAACTTAATAGTG
>NZ_JAAHHZ010000045.1:42663-51956 GCF_010672005.1 Moorena sp. SIO4A5
AAGAGAGCCGTTGGTGTGACTCTCTCGATCATCAGGGTGCATCTACTAATCTAAGTATAGCAAGATAAATGTGGGGTGCAACCCCTCACCCTTCTAAGCAAGCAAAATGTTACAAAACTTAATAGTGTGCATCGGCTTAATGATTGGGATGAAGGTTAAGCACCGCTTCAAACCTATCACTTCAAATATGTAAAGAACTCTTAAGACATCTCAAAAAAAATAAGAGAGCCGTTCGTGTGACTCTCTCGATCATCAGGGTGCATCTACTGATCTAAGTATAGCAAGATAAATGTGGGGTGCAACCCCTCATCCCTCTAAGCAAGCAAAATGTTACAAAACTTAATAGTGTGCATCGGCTTAATGATTCCGATCAAGCTTACCAACTCATGCAGCAACCACCAGTTCCCTTCAAACCGCTGACTTCAAGCACCATTAGAACTGTTAAGCCCTCTCAAAAAAAAATAGAGAGCCGTGCTTGTGACTCTCTTGATCATCAGGGTGTATCTACTTGATCTCAGTATAGCAAAATAAATGTGGGGTACAACCCCTCACATGGTTAAACCAGTAAAATGTTATAATTATTGGCAGTTTTACGGTAGAATGCCTAGGGCGTGTTTTCTTGCCTCGGAGATCCCCCTAAATCCCCCTTAAAAAAGGGGGACTTTGAGTATGGCTCCCCCCTTTTTTAAGGGGGGCTGGGGGGGATCTAAATCTTGCGGAAAACTTTGAAAACACGCCCTAGGCCAAAATCATCATGCCACTAGGCGGTAACTCAATCCTGACCGTTGCCCTACCCTGGTCATGTTGAACGATTACAGTTTGATTCTGGGGTGGATTGCGTAATTGAGAGTTACTCCAGTAACTGTTGTAGAGCAGAGTAAGGGTTGAGCCGTGGGGGTGTAGTGAGGCATCAATGGTGACGTATGCACCACGGTTTTCAGTGCCATGGGTGTTTAAAGCAACCAGAATTTCTTGATTGTAGAGAATCCTTGACCAGGCAATTAATTCTCCAGCATCAGGAATAGCAAAAGGTTTGCCGAGATAGGAGGTTTCTCGGAGGTATTGACGACCGCCACGTAGGGTTTTACCAATCAGATCTGGTCGATTCCGGAGGTTTGCGATCGCAGAAATTCTGAGATACGTGGGATGGTCTGAGTCAAAGAAGTGACAGCCACTGGTTTCAAATGCTCCAAAGCTACCCCCAAACATCGATTCACGAATATAGCGATCGCTATTGGAAATGTTGCCATACTCATTTATTGCTTCAACACTAGGGTCATGGCGGTTTTCTGTGCCATCAAATGCTTGTTCAGTACCGTAATAGATACAGGGTATACCCAACGTGGTCAGTTGCACCCCTACCGCATGGGCTATTTGCTGGTATTTACTAGGAATAGAGTTATTAGCAGCAAAGCGATGTTTGCGATCGCGCCCGACCATATCATGGTCATCTAAGATGGAAACATGATACCGTCCCGTTTCCCGGTGGCTACCAAGGATATTATGCTCCTCAAATTGACCAAAAAACTCCCTTGGCGGTGTTAATCCTTTTACCATCTGTGCTAATCGCTTTGTGGGTTCCCCAATATCAAGCACAGCATCCAAGTTGCGACCAAATACTTCCAGGTAGTTGCGGGACATATGAGCCCCATCGGTTACTTCTCCCACCAGTAGGATGTTATCCTTACCAATCGATTCCGCATATTCCCGGATAGCACCACAAAAACTACGGGAAACTCGCCAAGGAATATGCTTAACGGTATCAATGCGAAATCCATCGCAGTCACTTAGGGCAATCCAGTATTGATAGACTTTAATAATCCCTGCTAAGACTTCCGGTTTAGCGACATTAATATCTTTTAAATCAAAGAAATCCCCTCGGCGAAATTCTAGCTCCGGATGCAGTTTATCTTCCCAAGGGTCTGCACCCCATTCGTTAATATGACCAGCACGAGTGTACCAATCCATGTTTTGAAATTCTTGAGGCCATACCCCATCAATTTCTGTAGTGATTTGGGAAATCGCTTTACCAGTGCCAGAACGCCAACTATGAAATGGATAAGGGGGTTCAAAACGGTAGGGAAGGGTAGCCTGAGGATTATCATTATCATCTTGGTAGAAAAAGTTATTGCCACTGTGGTTATAAATGATGTCTAAGATCACATACATTTCCCGCTCATGGGCAGCATCCACTAAATCCCGTAAATCCTGACGGCTGCCAAATCGGGGGTCAACATCTAGGAAATTTTGAATCCCGTAGCCGTGATAGGTGTCTAGTTCAATCCGTTGTCGCCAAACTGGACCAATCCAAAGGGTAGTGACACCTAATTGTTTCAAGTAGTCCAATTTACTTTCGATTCCCTTGAGGGTACCCCCTTGAAACCTTTTTCCCTTGCTCATCCAGTCACCTTTATTTTTGGCTTTAAATTGGTTTGGATTGCTACGGTCAAACTTTTTCCGCTCTAGTTCTAACCCATCACTGAATCGGTCAGGTAGCAGAAAGTATAGAATCTGGTCTCGCCAAGTAATCGGACTGGGATAAACATTGCCCCTCGGTTGCAGGTTGGCCTCAGCAAGGGTTTGGGGAGAGCATGGTTCAACTGGAGTAGACACGATGGAAACCTTTGGTGAATCGATGTTCGTTTCTTTAACGGTATACACCAGTAGATAATTATATTCCGCAAAAGATTAGGGGGAGTCGGGAATCGGGAGTCGAGAGTGGGGAGTGGGGAGTGGGGAGTGGGGAGTGGGGAGTGGGGAGTAGGAATAACAAAATTGAATTTACCTAATAATTCATTCGTGGGGTGTTTTTGAATTTTGAATTGATAATGACGAAGGAAACTCAGAGAAATTCAAGATGATTTTGCATTTCCTCTGGCTGCAATACTTCCCAAATCAAAGTTAGTGTACCTATGATTTCTCCTATTGAGCGTCGATTAGGACTGCAATAAGCAATTCCAGAATGAGTTATTCCAGTTTGATGAAGTACCACAAAGTCGTCATCATGAGTCACCAGAACTCGTTGTTGCAATGTGGCAAAAGCAAGCTGTTCTTGATCAGAGGCAGCAATCAGTCCAACTTCTGAGGTTGTCGTTACTTCAATTCCACGACGACGCAAACCTTGAGAGATGGCATTGCTAACACTTTCATCCAAATGAAATCGGATTTTGGTCATTGCCGATTCTGAAGTTTTTGCTGCAATAGAGACGGTGTTTGAGCTTGTACCGCTTCTACAAAGGCTTCTCCAGCCTCAATATCCTGTCTGATTTCCTCTTTATGGTCGTGGTAGTAAGCCAGTGCTGCATAGACATCTGACAGGGTAATGCTAGGATGGTGATATAGAATTTCATCCGGTGACATTCCCATGCTTTCGTGCCAGATGACAATATCTTGAACTCGAATCCGATGTCCGGCAATCCGAGGTTTACCGCCACAAACCCCCGGAGTGATTTCAATATGTTCTGAGATTGTTGGAATAGTTGCCATTGGGAGAGTTAAACGTCACTGAAAGATGCATTACCTTACGGTAGTATTCTTACTGAATAGCACACTTTGCGGTCTGTTTGCGTTCGCGTAGCGTGGCCTACGGCCAATCGCATTCAAAGTATAGCATTTCAGCAAATAGTTAAAAAAATAGTTAAAAAATGCAATAAGCCCATTTTTAATAGTAATCAAGTACACAATATTTTCCCCCGATTCCCGACTCCCGATTCCCGATTCCCGATTCCCGATTCCCGATTCCCTACTCCCTACTCCCTACTCCCTACTCCCTACTCCCTACTCCCTACTCCCTACTCCCTACTCCCTACTCCCTACTCCCTACTCCCTACTCCCTACTCCCTTCCCTAGATCATGTATTACAGTCAATTTACTATTCAAAAAGTAGTCAATGATTTTGACTTAACCTTAATCGAACAAGGGAATATTTTTGAAAGCGATAGCGATCGCGTAATTTATCCTAGTCCTTATTTAGCCGAATTTATCACCCAAAATTACCAACTAGCCATCGCCTTGAATACGGAAAAAGCCCGATCAGAACTCTTGATATGTCCAGTATTACTCGCAGTTAGAGAATGCCATAAAAACCAGATTAGCTTGTTTTCTGGGGAAGAGTTTACTGTTGACCCAGAAGTGGGATTAAATGGCACCTGTGATTTTATTATTAGTCTTTCACCGGAACAGTTATTTGTTAAAGCCCCAGTAGCCATTATTATAGAAGCCAAAAAAGAAGACCTGAAAGGGGGATTAGGACAGTGTATCGCTGCAATGGTAGCAGCTGCTCGGTTTAACCAACAGGAGAATAATAGTAACGGTAATGGGATTGCAACGGTTTACGGTGCCGTAACCACTGGGACTCTATGGCGATTTCTGAAATTGGAAGAAAAAACAGTAACCCTCGATCTGGCGGAATATTTTCTGCCTCCCATCGAACCTATTCTAGGGAAATTGGTGCAGATGGTAGAACAGGATTAGGAATGATATCAATTCTGGTTGAATACCCATAATTAATGGGGAGATGGGGAGATGGGGAGATGGGGAGATGGGGAGATGGGAAGATGGGGCGACTAAGTATAGCACTACCGATTAAGGTGTTTGACATTGACACAAGGTTAAAAGCTAGCGCTATATTTTTATTGTTTTGATGCAATTTCCAGACTCCCCACTCCCGACCCAAATGTAAATAAATCTTGCCCAGCCCTTTGCGAGGGTTTACTATTGCTGGTATATTCCTGATGTAAACATTAAACTATCAGGAGATTGGGAGTTAAGAAAATAGAGAGTTAGGGATGAGTTCAAAAACACCTAAATTGATCAATAATCATGAAGATTTAGAAGTGTATCAAAAGGCTTTTAAGGCTGCCATGAGGATATTTGAACTCTCTAAACGTTTCCCAATTGAAGAAAGATACGCTTTAACTGATCAAATCCGACGCTCTTCTCGTTCAGTATGTGCTAACCTAGCAGAGGCTTGGCGCAGAAGAAGATATCAAGGCTCTTTTTGTGCTAGGCTCAACGATGCAGAAGCAGAGGCAGCAGAAACTCAAGTGTGGTTGAAATTTGCAGTTAAATGCAATTATCTAGATCTTGGTATTGCCAGAGAACTCTCAAATCAATATAACGAGATTTTAGGCAGTATAGTCAAAATGGTGAATGACTCAGACAAGTGGTTACTAAAAAAACCTTAAAATTATCCCCATATCCCCATTAGAACTGTTTCAATATCATACGTTAACAATTTGGAGAGATAGGGAGATAGGGAGATAGGGAGATAGGGAGATAGGGAGATAGGGAGATAGGGAGATAGGGAGATAGGGGGATAGGGAGATAGGGAGATAGGGGGATAGGGAGATAGGGGGATAGGGGGATAGGGGGAATTTTTCTTAAAAAAAAGGTATTTTTAACCTTAAAAAAACCCTCTCTCCATCAAACTCCCTCCCCATCACCCCATCTCCCCACCTCCCCATCTCCCCACCTCCCCACCTCCCCATCTCCCCATCTCCCCATCTCCCCACCTCCCCACCTCCCCATCTCCCCACCAGAAACATGGAACCACTCTTACAAATCCGTCCCCATTATCGCGTTGAAATTATTGAACCCAATCATGTTTATCTATTGGCAGAAAACGCCACCCACGCTTTAACGGGGGAATTTTACTGTCATCTGATGCCCCTGCTGGATGGTCAGTATACCTACGAGGAAATTTGTGAACGACTGACAGAGCACGCTGACCCAGACCAGGTGGCTTATGTGATCGAAAATTTGTATGACAAAGGGTACATCGCTGCCAAAGTGCCTGAATTGTCAGACGCTGCTGCTGCTTTCTGGAGTTTGCTGGGAGTAGAACCCCAAACTGCTTATGATTGTTTGCGGCAAGTAGTAGTTTATGTCACTGCTGTGGGGAATATTTCAACTAAACCCTTGACCGATAAACTCACAACCGTTGGCATTCAAACCCAACCCTGGACAGGTAAACCCCCAGTCACCGATTTACCCACTCTGTTAGTAGTGCTTACCGATGACTATCTACAACCGGAACTAGCAGAGATTAATCAAGTCGCCCTAGATACTAACCAACCCTGGCTGTTGGCGAAACCAATAGGAGGACTGTTGTGGTTTGGTCCGATCTTTGAACCAGGAATAACTGGCTGTTGGGAATGTTTGGCCCATCGTCTGCGGGGCAACCGGGAAGTGGAAGCGTCGGTGCTGAAGCAGAAGGGAAAGGCGAGACGTCTTGCAGAAGAGGGGAATCGGGAGTCGGGAGTCGGGAATCGGGAATCGGGAATCGGGAATCGGGAATCGGGAATCGGGAATCGGGGAGAAGAATTGACCCAAACACAATCAGAAACTGTTAATCAGTCTCAAACCCCGAATCATCAAGTTGAGTTTGGTCGGGTGACGGGGTGTTTGCCTACTTCTAATGCTTTCCTCAGTTCTACCTTAGAGACTGGCCTGAATTTAATTACCACTGAAGTCGCTAAATGGATAGTGCAACTGGGGGTAGAGGAAACAGCTAACTTGGCCACGTTGGTGGGGAAAGTGATTACCCTCAATCAAACTAACCTTAGCACTGAAACCCATCAGCTCTCCCATCGTCCCCAATGTGCTGCTTGTGGGAATCCGCAACTTTTAAGCGATCGCGCTCATCAACCGGTTACCTTAGTCAATCGTAAAAAGCAATACACTACCGATGGCGGGCATCGTGCCTTTACTCCCGATCAAACCCTGAAACGCTACCAACACCTGGTTAGTCCCATCACCGGAGTTGTCAGTGCCCTAGTCCGTTCCTCTGACCCAGACAGTGCCCTGCTCCATACCTATCATGCTATTCATAGTTACGGTGCTGCCACCAATAATTTGAACCGTTTGCGTCGTCTGTTGGGTCATAAAAGTGCTGGCAAAGGGAAAACTGACCGTCAAGCCAAAGCCAGTGGGTTCTGTGAAGCGGTAGAACGCTATTCCAGTATCTATCATGGGGATGAACCCCGGATTGTTTCTACCTTAGGGGAGTTGGGAGATACTGCTATTCCTCCCGAACAGGTGATGCAGTTTAGTGAGTATCAGTACGCTCACCGAGAAACCTTGAACAAAGCCCGAGTCGATCACAATTGGGTGCCGCAACGGTTTGATAGCAGCAAAGCCATTGAATGGACACCTGTTTGGTCTTTAGTGACACAAACCCATAGCTATCTACCCACTGCCTTCTGTTATTACAACTATCCCCCATCAAAGGATCATCACTTCTGTTCCGGTGACTCCAATGGCAATGCTGCTGGCAATACCTTGGAAGAAGCGATTTTGCAGGGCTTTATGGAATTGGTGGAACGGGATAGCGTGGCTATTTGGTGGTACAACTGCCTGCAATGTCCGGGAGTGGATTTAGCCAGCTTTGATGACCCCTATCTGGTAGAGTTACAACAACTATACCGCGATCGCAAACGTGATTTGTGGGTGCTGGATATTACCAGTGATTTAGGCATTCCCGCCTTTGCTGCCGTCTCAGCCCGCACCGATCAGGAACAAGAAGGGATTATTGCCGGGTTTGGTGCCCATCTCGATCCTCGGATTGCCATTTTACGGGCAGTCACAGAGATGAACCAACTGGGATTTTATGTGGATGACGTGGAACCCAGTGAAACCGGTGCTTGGGAGGAATGGAATAAGCATAATCTAAACCGCAAAGAGCATCCCTACATGGTTCCCAATCCTGACATTCCCCTCAAGCATCACAGTGACTATGCTCAACAGTGGAGTGATGATATTTATGAGGATGTCATAACCTGTGTCAACATTGCCCAGTCCGCAGGCATGGAAACCCTAGTTCTAGACCAAACCCGCCCGGATATTGGCTTAAATGTAGTCAAGGTGATTGTACCAGGGATGCGCCATTTTTGGGCAAGATTCGCCCCCGGTCGGTTGTATGATGTCCCCGTTAAGTTAGGCTTGTTCGCGGAACCCTTAAGGGAAGATCAACTTAATCCGATCCCGATGATTTTGTAGGAATGGGGAATTAAGAATTAAGAATTAAGAATTAAGAATTAAGAATCGGGAATCGGAACCCACCCCTAACCCCTCCCAGGAGGGGAACGGGAGTCGGGAATCGGGAATCGGGAGTGGGGAACAGGGAACAGGGAACAGGGAACAGGGAACAGGGAACAGGAGTCGGGAGTCGGGAACAGTGGACAAGAATTCACGCCCCATCTCTCCATCTCCCCATCTCCCCATCTCCCTATCTCCCCATCTCCCTATCTCCCCATCTCCCCATCTCCCTATCTCCCCATCACCCCATCTCCCCGCGCCCCCGCCCCACACTCCCCCATCACCCCATCTCCCCTGCTCAGCTGCTAGCGGGGAAACTGCCACCAATGAAGTGAATATCACTGAAGGTTTCGATCCACAGACGAGCGCCACAATCGAGGGGATGATCTGGCTGATAGACAATCTTACAAGGACCGAGGATTTCGACTTCGTTGCCGTAGAGATTGGTACCCTTTCGTTTTACTGAAATCACTGGCTTCCGCTCTTCCCGGCTTTTGTGCATATTCGAGCCAATGTGATTGCGGTTGACATTAATCTTCGCTAAAGCCGGGGGACGACTGGTACGCCATTTGCCCTTCGGTCCACGGCTACCTTTGGTAATTTGTGGCAAATGGTTGAACAGAGGAATAATCCAGAATTTCCCACTTTTATAAGCACCCCTGACCCGACCCTTCTCTAGGAGTTGGCGCAATCGCCGAGACGAAATTCCTAACAGAGATGCGGCTTCAGTGGTACCAACACACTTGTTCATCAGTGGACTCCTCCTTAACTATTCCGATAATACTAGTTTAATGGAAAAAAAGAGAATTGACAAGGGGAATAGGGAATCGGGAATCGGGAATCGGGAATCAGGAGTCGGGAATTGGGAATTGGGAAATGCGATCGCGTAGCGGCTCCAAAGGAGCATCGCACTACTTCCCACTAATTTAGTTAATTAATTAGTGAGAACTTTTAGTACTTAAATTAATTGTGAGAATTTTTATTCCCTACTCCCTACTCCCTACTCCCTACTCCCTATTCCCTATTCCCTATTCCCTGTTCCCTGTTCCCTACTTCCAATTCGTTACAAAAATTTAAAACATATGTTATAATATGCAATTTTTTGTGCTAAAATAAAACTGTGGTCGTTGTGCGACGTGAAAGCGTCTGAATGAATCGAAACCTGAAATGGTTTTCTGAGGAGTGCATCCCTCAGCCTGCCGAGATGAGAGGGGAAGAGTAATCGGAACCTGTGTGCAGATTCTCGATAAAGTCCC
>NZ_JAAHHZ010000450.1:0-3911 GCF_010672005.1 Moorena sp. SIO4A5
AAGCGATGACCACCAATATCGAAGCGATAGCCTTTGTAGACTTCGGTGCGAGCAATACCACCGACTTTATTGGATTTTTCTAGAACGATAGGTTTAATGCCTTGTTTAACCAGGTCATAGGCAGCAGTAAGACCAGCCGGTCCTGCGCCTGTAATCACTACGGGATAATGTTCCATGGATTATAGTGCGTCAGTGGTGAGTGTTGAGTGCTTAGTAGGAGAATATCGATTTTTATTCCATAGCGATCGCAATTCTAGGTTAACCCTAAAATTAAACCTTATATTTAACGTTAAAATAACGTTATCATAACAGTTATTATTAAATGTTATTGTTCAGTTTGTTTAGATTAATGATTCAGCAATATATCAGGCTTCAATAATGATTTAAGCCTGATATATTAGGCAAGTCTATCAGAGTTTTTATGTACTTTTTAAACCAATAACGAACTATACCAATGGCAAACGCAAGTCCGCTGTAAAAGTAATACAGCCAGTGCCATGGAACGGTTCGTATAGTGAATAGTAGACCACGCTTTTGATAAAAGAATTGGTAGACAGGTCTGTTGAGTACTAGCAGGGCGAGACTAAACACACAGGTAGCCATAGCAATCAGAGTACTAGACCACCAATAAGCTGTAACTAAAGCACTTAGTAGAGCATAGACCAACACCACACTAATACGACTAGACAGTTTTAGGTTCAAGTCACTGATAAACTCACGACAGTTTTCCGGACTTGCATCGCGAACCTTGAGAATTATGGCAGTCCAGGGCAAGGCGCGGTAGAAAAAGTCAGCTCTAAGTAGAGAAATGATTCCCCAGCGCTTGAGATGTTTCACTCGTAGAGTCTTACACAGTTTAATCCTATAACCTTCTTGCTTGAGTCGATAGCCTAACTCAATGTCTTCAATACAGGGTTGACGATAATTTTCCTCAAAGCCACCCATGGCAATAAAGATGTCACGACGGATTGCGCCACAGGCACCCCAGAAGGTCGATGCTTGTTCAGATGCGGTTTGGTGAGTGTAGTGGTGGAGTAAATTTTTGTACTGGGAAAGGAAATTAGCAGCACCGGGAGCATCGTCATAGGAACCAATTAAAGCGGTTAAATTAGGTTCATTGTTAAAGATTTTCAGCACTTGAGCAATAGTATCCCGATAGATTGCTACATCAGCATCTATAAAGAACAGGATATCGCTCTGTGCTACTTTCGCTCCCAGGTTTCGGGCTTTAGCGGGACCCCCTGCTGTGGGCAATCGAATTACTGTGGCTCCAAAGTCTTGGGCTAGACGCCATGAGCCATCAGTATCGCCGTCAGCTACTACAATCACTTGATCGGGAGGGGATGCAGCTTGAGATAGTCTGGCAAGACATTGGTGAAAGTCTTCCCCTCCGTTGTATACGGGGATAATGACGGAGATAGTTAGTCTAGCAGAGTCAACCATTCTTTAGAGAATTTACCTTCAATTACTGATTGATATTTTGAGATTAAATCGTTACTCTGCATCTCAATAATACCCTCCACTAGTTTAACATTAGTTTAGTTAAAATTATCAGTTGATAATAAATTAAACTAACTCGTTGATTGGCTTTAACAAAACTACCGAATAATCCCTAGTAGGGATTTTTTTTTCAAAAAGTCCTGAATTGACTGAGTAACTCTGTACTTGTAATAGAGGTTGTGTCTACAGGTTGAGCAGTCAGCAATCCGGTATCAGCAGTCAGCGGATAGTCAGCCCATTTGATATAGCTAAACGCTGATAGCTAAATTAAAAACTCAGTTTATCTCTGTGAAAAGTATAGATATAAAATTTAAATCACCAAATGTCGGTTGTTAAAACAGTTGATAGCTTACCACTGGTTTCAGTGATTATCCCTGCCTATAATACAGAGCAGTTTATTGAAATCACATTACAGTCTGTTCTTTCTCAGACCTATAAAAACCTGGAAGTGATAGTGGTAGATGACGGTTCTCAAGACCGCACAGCTGAGAGGTTGTCTGAGAAGTCCCATTTGCTACATCCAAGCCCCCGTTGGTCCCCCAATTTTGGGGGACTTTTAGAAGCAAATGGACTCTTCCCCCAAAGTTGGGGGGCTAGGGGGGCAAAATTCAGTATCAAAAAACTTTTCAGATATCCTCTGAGATTGTTCAATCTATTGCTGAGGACGATCAGCGTGTTTACTACAACAACCAAATTTAGGGGTGGCTGCTGCTCGTAATTTAGGGATTAAAAACGCGAAGGGAGATTATATTGCTCCCCTGGATGCTGATGATATTTGGTATCCGCAAAATTTAGAAAAGCAAGTTAAACGCTTCTTGGCAACAAAGCCATCGGTAGGGTTGGTTTATGCTTGGTCGGTGGATATTAATGAAGAAAATTCACTGACTGGAGATTTCCGTGCTTCAACTATAGAGGGAAAGGTTTATAAAACTCTGGTATGTCATAACTTTTTAGGCAATGCTAGTGCATCTGTGATTCGCGCCTGTTGTTTTGAGACCGTGGGTGGCTACAACTGTCAATTGAACGCACAACAGGCTCAGGGGTGTGAGGATTGGGAGCTCTATCTGGGCATTGCAGAACATTATAAATTTGCTGTTGTGCCGGAATTTATGATTGGCTATCGCAAGATTGTTAGTAGTATGTCTCGCGACTACAGCCAAATGGCTAAGTCTCATGGTTTGATGCTAGGTGACGTTCAACAAAGGCATCCGGAGATTCCAGCAGCACTTTATCGATTGTCTAAGAGTAGTTTTTATATGTATTTGGCACGACAAAGTAGTCAGTGTAGTAGCGATCGCAGTACATTATTTTGGCTATCTCAAGCTTTGAAAGCGGATTTTATTACCCCTATTTTTCGCTATGGGTTGTATATCTTGTTCATTAAAAGCGTATTTAGAATGATCACTAAGCTGAAATCTGATAATTATGTTAATAAACCGGGTTTATCAGTCAGTTATGCGGATTTAACGAAACGCCGAGGTAGTCTATATTTCAAGCTCTTGCTTGGAAATTTATTACACCGTTCACTGCTGATGATATAAGGAATTTTCGGTTATGCTTTATCCAATCAAAGTAGTGGACATTGAGTTGAGCCGCCCCCTGACTACTCTTGATGGTTTAGATGGCTATATGGGAGTGCAAGGACTGCTTCGCTTCCATGGTGCGCCAATTGGATATGTTAAAGCACCAATTACTAATGGTCACTGCACAGCTCAAACCTTAAGTAAACGTATTCTGGAAGACCATAGCGAGACGATTATCAATCGTCTTTTGTACAATGGATTATCCTTACCTCTCGGACGGGAAAGCTTGTGTCTTGAGGATTTGTTTGATGTGCAACCACCGGAGTATAAGGGCAAGTTGCCGTTAGTAACGGTTGCGGTTTGTACTCGCGATCGCACTCCTAATCTTTCTCTATGTTTAGATGCTATCAATCAACTCGATTATCCTTACTTAGATATTATAGTTGTTGATAATGCCCCTACCAATGATAGCACAAAAAAACTAGTAGAAACTTATGCTAATATTCGTTATATCTGTGAACCTCGTCCGGGTTTAGATTGGGCGAGGAACAGAGCTGTTCTTGAAGCTAAAGGAGACATTATTGCCTATACTGATGATGATGTAGTAGTTGATTCAGCATGGGTAAAAGCATTAGCGCTAGTGTTTATTAAACATCCTGACGTTATGGCAGTGACTGGGTTAGTTGTGCCTTATGAATTGGAAACCGAAACACAAGTGCTATTTGAAATGTATGGTGGCTTCGGGCGAGGCATGAGCCGTAAATGGTATCAGGTTAATCGAGGCAACAAAATCCATTGGAGACTCCTAGGTACTGGCGAATTCGGTACAGGGGCAAACATGGCTTATCGCCGCTCAGTCTTTGATGATATTGGTTTCTTTGACCCTGC
>NZ_JAAHHZ010000451.1:0-3892 GCF_010672005.1 Moorena sp. SIO4A5
TTGATATAATTCTGGTACCATTTTCAATTGATAGGTCGTATTGACAAGTTATGACCTATCTTTTTTTACCATAATTCGCTCAATTTAAGATATATCAAGGGTTACAGGGCGCTTGTCGCCCCCCCAGCTAGTTCTGACTTCAGGTTTTCAACTTGGAGGTGATTATTCTCTATAAGCTCAGTAAAACGCTGCTCAAAACTTTCCTGTTTTCGCTCATTGCTCTTGGTCAGTTCCGTGAAACGCTGCTCAAAGGTTTTATGGGCTTGGGTGATTCCCTTTATTATCTCCTTTGATTCTGACTTGAAGTACTCAAAATTTTGCTGTTCTCGCTCATGGCTATTGGTCAATTCCGTAAAACGCTGCTCAAAACTTTTCTGGGCTTGGGTGAGCTCTTTTATTATCTCCTTTGATTCTGACTTTAACTGTGAGACTTCTGCTAGATAGTCTTTGAGTTTTTTTTCCGTTTCGGCAATACTTTCCAATTTGCTTTGAATCTCATCTAAGTCTACCCCAGCTAGATCTACCTTTGACAAACGCCTTCCTAGTTCCTGTAGGTCTTGATCAATTCGCTTAAAACCGTTTGTAAAATCCATGACTTGTTTACTTATATAAGAGCTATTGATGAATTAGGTTATAGTTTAAATTGGATCGTAATTGATTTTTTTTTATTTTTTAAAGCTATTTATTTATAGACTATATTTTGAATGCTTATTAAGTTATAGTTATATCCGCAAATTTTTAAAATTGCTTGGGTAAAATTTCAGAAATCCGATCTCAAACCATAACTCAACTTAAATTGATAACTTTAAAATACCTCAATTATACACCACAGACTCAAGTCTGTTAGTTGTTTTATAGGGATCCTCGGAATTGTGATAATTTTTGTTCCCTGTTGCCTACTCCCTACTCCCTAATCCGGTGATCTGCTGTTCCCTTTGAGATCATCCCCGCCGCTGTTGCCCAGGGGTTTTCAACCTCTAATACTAAGTTGCGGTCAAACGTACAACTTTCTATCCCTATCTCCCTATCTCCCCATCTCCCCATCTCCCCATCTCCCCATCTCCCTATGCAAGCAATCTACTCTCTTTGAATGCAACTCGGTATAAGATGTAATGATCTCAAAGAGTCCAAGATCGGTTCCATCATCTTGGAATGAAAGCCATGGGAAGTATGTAGCCTGCGGTAGTCTACCTCTTGTTGAGCCAACTGGCGCATGAATAATGCGATGTTTCTTTGGAACCGCTTCGCGATTGACCGTTCGCGCAGCGTCGGGCAAAGCCGGAAAGGTGACGCTACGGGAACGCATCAGTAGGACATTTAATAACCGATTGGGATGGTAGGTTAATCACTGCTAAGGATAGTTCCTGACCGAGCTTGGGTTAATTGCGGGAGCCATTACTTGCAGGAGCCATGATTGCTCATATTTAAAAGCAAACGTTAGTTAATCTAACAAAATTTCGCTACTATAGCTTTTTTTCAATGATTTATTCAATACTTACCCTGAAAACAGCGATGCAGCGCCGACCTGCGGGGGTTCCCCCCATGAGCGACTGCATCAAGACAGGGTAAAACGATTTACTGTAAGCCAACTCAGCGCGCTGTTTGAGATTTTTTTTGAGATTTTTTTGATCAATCAGGACTTACCCATTGCCCCGATTGCTCCACCAAACTTAGTATATTTTTTGAGTACTACCCACCATATTTAGTGGGTTAGCCAGCCAAAACCAACTAAATTTCGTAACTCCTATAAATCCTGGAACTTTAATCATCAAATCTACGTCACTAGGTAGTTTATTCCCTTAAAATAGCTAAGTGTTTCCCCTACTCGATAGATGAGTTCACAAGTTTTTCACAAAGTCTGATTAACGTGTTATCCAAGTCGGATTACTAAAGTCTGATCACTAATCAGATGTTGCTTCAGCTCAATTTAATTGTTGGAGGTTTGTCCATGAACTCGCTCAGTTCCACGTCGATCATCGTTGAGTTGATTGAAGGGTAGATACTACAAGATGTAGCAGTTTATTTACAATTGATTGACCGCTGTTTACAACATTAACTTTTTTTAAAATCTTGACTTTTGACAGGGATTTTAAGATACTGTGTGAAAGGTTGATTAAATAGCAAAGCCATCGTTAAACCGTTTGGAAAACTAATGGTGATTATTGCATCTATGGTCAAGTTATTCGTCATCAAAAATCCTGAAATGCTAACAGATTATGGCACTTTTGACAAGTTGGCACAACCGCTTCAACGACCGCCTAAAGTTCAGAGACTATTTATCACACAAATCCTAAATGTGTAGGGGACACAGCGTGAAGCGTGTCACATCCCCTCTGCTTGGTGGTAGTGTGTTCCAGAGAAAAACCATCAAATCAAGTCTGACATTTCTTGATGCAAAGCGCGAGTGGGGGAAACCACGGCAGTTGCTCATGGGGAGGGGCTGTGTGCGGAACCTGCGTCCGCACCTTGTAAGCCCCGTGGGAACCCCCTTTGGCGGCACTGCCTCCCCAAGACCGCGCTGCATCGCTAACAACCGCGCTGGAACGTATTATACTTAATGGTTTTAAGGGTTTGTGGATAAATACCATCTCAGTGATGGCAGGTGATAGTCTATTGTCAAACTGCGTCAAACTAACAGAGTTTTGACAAATCATGGCCTAGCCTTATCCTATAAATCTACTTGATTGATAAAGCAGCTTAAGGTAGGCAAAAGGTAGGCAAAAAAAATTATCGGGTTGATCTACCTCTCTTGATGCAAAGCGCGAGTGGGGGAAACCACGGCAGTTGCTCATGGGGGGAACCCCCTTTGGCGGCACTGCCTCCCCAACACCGCGCTGGATCGCTTTGATAGCCGTTTTTTATCGGCTGTTGGGTGCGCATTTTCGTTCAGCAACTCAGTTAGTCTAAGTAACTCGTGAATTGGGAAGGCAAATGTTTGCCGTTGTATACTGTTAGACTGGGGCATCTAAAATGTTGAAACTATCAATTCTTGGTATCCGTGGCATTCCCGCCCAATATGGTGGATTTGAAACTTTCGCGGAACGGCTGTCAAAATATCTTGTATCTCAGGGATGGGAAGTCACAGTATATTGTCAGGAAGAGCACAAAAATCAGATGTTTGAAGAATACTGGCATGGTATTCGTCTGGTTCATATACCGGTCCCGTATGGTAACGCAATGGGATCGATAATTTTTGATTGGAAATCTACATTACATGCGCTCAAGCAAAAGGGTATCGTGCTTACCCTTGGCTATAACACAGCCATCTTCAGTATTTGGTATCGCCTCAAAGGAATTACCAATTTTATGAATATGGATGGTCTGGAATGGAAACGCAGCAAATGGAGGCTTCCTGAAAAAATTTGGTTATATCTCAATGAATGGGCTGGGTGTTGGTTAGCTAACAGTTTAATTGCTGATCACCCAGCAATCAAAAGTCATTTATTGACCCGAAAAGTAGCTTCTGATAAAATCACGGTGATTCCTTATGGAACCGAGAAAGTTGTTGATGGCGACTCACAACTTTTAACCGCGTATAATCTGGCTCCGAAGGAGTATGCTTTGGTAATTGCCAGACCTGAACCAGAAAACTCGATTCTAGAGATTGTTTCTGGCTTTTCCAGGCGACCTCGGGGTCTTAAATTGGTGGTGCTTGGTCGCTATTTACCTGATCAGATCCCCTATCACAAACAAGTTTTAGACGCAGCCAGTGATGAGGTGATATTTCCTGGTGCTATCTATAATAAGTCAGTGGTTAATGCCTTAAGATTCCACGCACGACTCTATATTCATGGACATCAAGTTGGTGGCACTAATCCTTCTTTAGTAGAAGCCCTCAGCGCTGGTCAACCGGTTCTGGCAAACAATAATCGCTTCAATCGTTGGGTTGCAG
>NZ_JAAHHZ010000452.1:0-3891 GCF_010672005.1 Moorena sp. SIO4A5
GCTTCGAATTTAAATAATGTGGTTAATCATTTTGTACTGGTTCCTGATTCTGCTGATGCTAGTAGGCATTATTGGTTCGGTTGTTCCTGGCATTCCCGGTGCCATGTTGATTTTAGCTGCCACCATAATTTGGGGTATTGCTGAGGGCTTTAGTAGCGTCACCTGGCCATTGGGCGTAGCAATCTTTGTGTGGCTACTCGGTATGGGGGTCGATTTTTTAGCCGCTTACTGGGGAGCCAAAAAAGCTGGTGCTAGTAATTGGGGACAAATTGGTTCCATAATCGGCTTGTTATTGGGGGTTTTTGGTCTTTTACCCGCCTTGCCCTTCGGCGGACCGTTACTAGGGATTGTGCTGGGACCGTTGTTAGGGGCGTTTGTAGGTGAGTTTCTCTATCAACGGAAGTTAAAGTTACAGCCTAGAATTAAGCAATCCTTTAAAGCTGGCTTGGGGATTGTGGTCGGTTCATTGGTAGGAAATTTGATTCAGGGAATGCTTGCGATCGCTACTGTGGTGGTGTTTATTTTCACCACCTGGCCCCCAGGTGCAGGGATTTAGCTTGAAATTTAGATTGAAAAGGGTTATGGGTGCACTGCTTGCTAATTAACCCTAACAAGCTAACTAACAAGTTCACCGACTCAGCAATTTGCACCGTAGGCGATCGAGGGCATAGCAGGCGCTGATGTGACGTAGGTCAGACCGACTCCGATGTTGACCCAAGGTGTACTTGTAGCATTCTAAAATGCCATCTGGTCCGGCTAGACCAATGTAAACTAGACCCACAGGCTTGGTATCGGTATTGCCTCCAGGTCCAGCTATGCCTGTAATACTCAGTGACCAGGTTGAAGAAAGAAGCGATCGCACTCCCGTTGCCATTTGC
This sequence comes from Moorena sp. SIO4A5, assembly GCF_010672005.1. Lineage (NCBI taxonomy): Bacteria > Bacillati > Cyanobacteriota > Cyanophyceae > Coleofasciculales > Coleofasciculaceae > Moorena > Moorena sp. SIO4A5. Next base: position 879 of record NZ_JAAHHZ010000452.1, read on the forward strand.
TCTGCTACAACCTTACTTACCGCCCCCATCGCCTTCAAATCTGAGGAATTCACTCCCAGTACACCAGTTTTGACAGCGTTATCATAAGCAATGATACCCCCCAGAAAGTAATTAGAACTCCCCGGGACACTGGTTATCATACTGCCAATACCGCCGCCAGTACAGGATTCTGCTACACTCAAAGTTTCTGAGGCACCCGTCAATAGCTGACCCACTACAGAGGCTAGGGTATCGGTGTCAGTACCGAAATAGTTAATTCCCCCGATCTCCTGTAATTTTTGGGCTACTGGTTCAATTAACTGTTGCGCTTCATTTTCTGAAGCCGCACGGGCAGAAACCCTTAACCTCACCTGTCCCTTACTAGCATAGGGAGCAACGGTGGGGTTGGTAAGGTCAAAAAAGGGAGCAACTTTCTCAGCCAAAGCCGATTCTCCAATCCCCCAAAACCGCAACATCCGGCTATAAACGATTTCTTTACCCCAGCCTTGGCTTTTGAGATAGGGAACAGCCGTGTCTCGCCACATCTGGTGCATTTCCCTAGGAACACCAGGAAACGTGAGAATGGTTAAATCAGCACGGGGTTTCCAGATGATACCAGGAGCTGTTCCGTTCAGGTTGGGTAATACTTGTGCCCCTTCTGGAATTAGGGCTTGCTTGCGGTTATTGGTAGTTAATTGACGTCCCCGCCGGGCAAACTTCTGAGTAATGTCCTCTATAACATCCGGTTCTTCAATCAGAGGAGCACCAAAAAATTTAGCGATCGCTTCCGTGGTCAAGTCATCGGGCGTCGGACCAAGACCACCAGTAAATATTAGGATAGTGGAGCGCTCACTAGCAATTGCCAATACTTGCTGTAAACGCCCGATATTATCTCCCACTACTGTCTGATAGTAGTGAGGAATCCCCAATGCCGCTAGCTCCTGGGCTAAAAACTGAGCATTGCTGTTGAGAATATCCCCCAGCAGCAGTTCAGTACCTACACAAATAATTTCTGCACTCATCGATTATGCCTCAGGGGCAAGATAACATTCATTTCTTTCGGATCTTATCTTATAATCTCACACTGACAGCAATTTTAAAACTATAGCGTTTTCACAAAAAAGGGAACAGGGAATAGGGAATAGGGAATAGGGAATAGGGAGTAGGGAGTAGGTAATATGGCATCAAAAATTATCCTAATTCATTTATAAATGAATTAGGCTTATGATTATGACATTTATTTTGTTATTAAAAAAAATGTCATAATCTATTTTTAAATTATATATTCAATATCGATTAATAGCGTTTTTAATAGTTATGAGGTACACAATATTTTTTCCCGATTCCCGATTCCCGATTCCCGATTCCCCATTCCCGATTCCCGATTCCCGATTCCCGATTCCCGATTCCCTAATTCCCTAATTACCCGCTTGGATAACACTCGAAGCGGCTTCAGCATCCATTGGTTCCGATAAAAAAAACCTTGCCCATAATCACAGGTTAACTCTTGCAAGCTTGCCATTTGTTCAGGAGTTTCGATGGCTTTCGCTGTTACTGTTATCCCGAGCTGGTGAGCTATAAATATGATAGTTTTAACAATAGCTGCATTTTTGGGGTCAGACTCCATCGTTTGGATAAAAAAAGGGTCAATTTTAAAGATGTTTATCGGCAGATTCGTTAAATGAGCCAGACAAGAGTAGCTACTGCCAAAATCATCTAGGGCTAATTGAATCCCCTCAGCTTGGAGTTGGTTTAAGTCTATACATCCGTCGGCTTTTGCAGTTATTAGTGAATTTTCGGTAATTTCTAATATTAAATTACTCCCAGATATACCAGTCTCCTGCAAAATTTGTTGAAGCTGAGGCAGGAAAGTGGGATGGCACAGTTGTTGTGCAGAAAGGTTGACACTGATGAACAATGGTATAGTATTCCGCAGATGCTGCCATTCATGCAACTGCCAACAAGCAGTACTCAAAACCCACTCCCCCAGGGGAAGAATCAGTCCGGTTTGCTCAGCAATCGATAGAAACTGGGATGGCCTGATCAGTCCCTGCTTGGGGTGCTGCCAACGCACCAACACCTCAAACCCCAGGATTTGCCTGGTCTCTAGGGACATAATTGGCTGATAGTTTAGTATAAACTCATGCTGCCCTACTGCCCTATACAATTCCTCTTCTAATTCTTCCTCTAACTTTCCCAAACCCAACCTATCGCCCTGGCCTTGGTTGGTACATACTGCGTAGCCATCGCCACCTGTGGCTTTGACTTGATACAGAGCTCTGTCAGCCCTAGCGATTAACATTCCTGGTTTTTGATCCAGTTTAGGAATCTCGCTGGCGATTCCTAAACTCAGGGTGAGCTGCTCGCTGATCGGGGAACTGTAATTATTACTATAATTATTACTATTATTAATAATGTTGAGACCTTGCACCGCCTTTTGAATCAAGTGGGCAACCTGTGTAGCCCCAGAGGCATCGGTATTGGGCAAAAGTACCGCAAACTCATCACCACCGTAGCGCGCGACTAAATCAGCTGGACGTTTGACCACATCACCGATAGCTTTGGCGATTTCTTGAAGACATTGATCACCGTTTTGGTGACCATAGGAATCATTGTAGCGTTTGAAGCTATCCACATCAATTAAAATTATAGCCAAAGGTAACTGGTCTCGCCGTTGTCACCCCCTCAGCTCCCTGCTCCGAAGTCCCTATTCCCTGACATTCCCCCTCAAAACCAATTGATCAATTTACCTCTTCCATTAAGAGAATCACACCCTGACGTTCCCCCTCATATCAAGTCTGGTTGAATACCCATAATTAAAGAGAGGGTGGGGAGGGTGGGAGGTGTGGGGAGATGGGGAGATGGGGAGATCGGAATATGGGGAGATAGGGAGATTTTTATTAAGGGTAAATCGGGTAAGTCAGCGGGATTGCTCCCGCTTCGTCCCCAAAGCACCGTGCGAACAAGTCTCCAAGTACACGGCGCAACCAATTCCAAAAGAACTCACTTATCATTGCTACTTCTTTTCCTTGAC
>NZ_JAAHHZ010000453.1:0-3886 GCF_010672005.1 Moorena sp. SIO4A5
ACCCTATTCCCTACTCCCTACTCCCTGTTCCCTATTCCCTGTTTCCTGTTCCCTATTCCCTGTTCCCTTTGCTAAAGAATGACCCCAGAAGAACTACAGCAGTCAGTGGTTTTAATTACCAGTAGTGACCCTGAAATCACTGGTTTTGGCACTGGTTTTGTGATTCGCCAGGTTAGTGGCACCGCTTTCTTGTTGACTTGTGCTCATGTGGTGAAAGAGGTTGGTGGGCCAGAGAATGTCAAAGCTGATGGCATACCTGGCACGGTGATTGCTTCTGGGGAAGATGATGGATTGGATTTGGCAGTGTTGAGAGTAGATGGACTTTGGAATAAGCCAGAATTACACCGACAAGAAGGATTTGGTGAGAAGGGTAACTCTTTCCTAACTGCTGGCTTTCAATTATTTGCTAAAGACCATTTAATCCGACCACTGCACGGTACCCTAGGGGAGCAAGTGGGATGGTCGAAACAATCAGGGGAAAGAATTCAAAGTTGGGATTTGCACATTGTTGATGACTATGGGCTACAGCGTGGTTATAGTGGTTCGCCGGTGGTGGATGAAGCTAGTGGTGAGCTTTTGGGAGTAGTTAGCCATCGACAAGGGGATGGTAAAACTGGTTTAGCCATATCCATTGGTGCCCTTGATAGAATTTGGCGGGTTTTAGATGGTGATCAGCTTTATAAGGTATTAGTAAAGCTTGGTTACGAGTAGCAGGAACGCTTATTTTTTAGGTTAATCCGAACACAGTCTGTCGCGGCTTTTTTAATTCATGGCTATCCAGACTACGGACAACGTTGGTTATTGAATCGCTTAGTAGAAAAACATCTTCCTAATACTATTACTGGCAAAGTTATCAAAGTTAATTTAGCAAGAAAAGCTCGCAGAACTGATATCAAAGCCCTTTGGCGTGAACTGGGTAATCAGGTTGGTTTGTGGGGAAAGGGAGCGTCAGTTACTGCTATTACTGAACGAGTTTATCGCTACTGGCAAACCCAGAATGTGCTACTGGTCTTCCATGATGTACATGTGATGCCAGAAGCCTATTTAGATCAACTGATTCGTGAATTCTGGACACCTTTGGCAACTAACGCTCGCCAGGTTACCCCTAGTGCCAGTCGCTTCAAATTATTGATGTTTTTAGTAGACTACGAAGGCACTGTCGGGAATTTGGATGCTATATTTTCTGATAAAATAGACCGTACTCAACCCCAAATGCCAGTAAAATCTCCCAAGATTAATCAATTTGATGAAGATGAATTGATTGACTGGATGATGCGAGAATCTGAGGAATTACCGATCGAATTTACCCATGAGGTCGATGAAACTGTTAAAGTCGTTCTAGAAAACAGCGATAATGGCATTCCAGAGTATGTACTGGCAGAAATATGCGATCGCTGTGGCGTTGATTGGTTTAATGACGTAAAGCAACGGTGGAGACTCTGAACAACCCAAAACCTGAATATACAGGTAATCCAGCACTACAACCGCAGCCTGGAGAACGAGACAGCAAGGGACAATTGTTGTACCCTTATCTACCTAGTCGGGAATTAATTGAAGCAGTTAATTTAGCGATCTACCTGGAACGCCCTTTGTTACTGAAAGGGGAACCGGGATGTGGTAAAACCCGCTTGGCTCATGCTGTGGCTTATGAGCTCAACTTGCCTTTGAGAGTCTGGGGTGTCAAATCTACTACTCGGGCAAAGGATGGTCTTTACATCTATGATACTGTGGCTCGTTTGCGGGATGCTCAGTTAGCCGCAACCGGCATGATTAAACCAGAGGATATCCCCCGTATTAGTAATCCCGAGACCTATGTACGTTGGGGCCCGTTAGGAAATGCATTTCGGAGTGAAACCCTGACGGTGGTGTTAATTGATGAAATTGATAAGGCGGATATTGACTTTCCTAACGACTTATTAATGGAACTTGATCAACGCCAATTTACTGTAGATGAAACCGGTGAAGAAGTAATAGCCAACCAAGCCCCAATTGTTTTTATTACCAGCAATGACGAGAAGGATTTACCCGATGCTTTCTTACGGCGCTGTTTATTTCATTATGTTGAGTTTCCTTATCACCAGTTAATTGACATTCTTAATGCTCATTTTCCGAAATCACCGGAGATGCTAGTGAAGAAGACTGTAAGTCGCTTTCAGGAATTGCGTCGGGAAATGGAAAAGCATAAAGGGAATACTGGTAAAAAAGTTAGTACTAGCGAATTAATTGATTGGTTCAAGGTACTGCGCCGCCATCCCACCGATGAAATTTTGGCACAATTGGATGGAAAACTCCCCTATCCTGGTGTATTGCTGAAAAGCGTCAATGACCATATGCGCTATCTAAACCCAAAAAGGCTATGAGGGTCAATGACTTACCCCTAATGGAGTTGTTTGAAAAACTGCAAGATGCTGGCTTACCCTTGGGAATTGGTGAGTATGAAGCCTTATTGCGGGCATTGCAGGCTGGTTTTGGGATTCCAGACCGGGAAGCGTTGGCGCGATTGTGCTGTACCTTATGGGTGAAGTCGCAAGAAGAAAAGCATATTTTTGATAAGTACTTTGACAAATTTATTAAAGAATTTATTCCAACTAGTATAGCTTTAGATAATTTAGATGATTTAGATGATTTTACCACAGATGAAGGTGATTCACAGGAAAATAACTATTTTCCAAGACTTAGTTATTGGTTGATAGGAGTAGTTATTATTGGAATTGTAATTATTATATCGAATTTAATACCTCTAATAAAACCTCAGCCAGATAAACCAGTAGTAATTCAACCAAAAGAAACAAATCCAGCAACACCCCCAACTAGCCCCCATGTAACAGCTATCAATAATGATGAAAAAAATACGAATGGTAAAAACAATAGTAGTTGGCCAGTTATCCTAACTATAGGTGGAGGATCGTTATTGACTGTCTGGGTATTTTGGCACATTATTAAATCTCGCAATCGTCCGCAAGAAAAGCTGTTTAAGCCAGTAGTAATCATTCAGGAAGTAGATGAAGTACAAATTGCGAAAACAGTAAGGCAGAGTTCTCGTAAGACTAAGCCAGGGTTTAGCGATCGCATTCTGATCACTACAGGATACTGTCCCGTGACCCGTAGGCAAATGAAACAAAGCTGGCGTTACTTGCGCGGTCTGGTCAGGGAAGGAGCTAAGACAGAACTAGACATAGAAGCCACCGTTAACCAGATTGGACGGCAAGGTCTATTGCTAGAGCCTGTCTTTATCTCCCCTCGGGTCAATCGTACGGAGCTATTACTGTTAATCGACCAAGGTGGCTCAATGATACCCTTTCATCGACTATCCCATCGGCTAACAGAAACCGCCTTACAAGCTGGACACTGGGGTAAAACCACTATTTACTATTTTCACAATTGTCCAGTGGATTACCTCTATCACGACCGTGATCAGCTTGAAGCAGAATTGATTAGCAGGATTCTCTCCCAGCTTGCTGTGCAGTGGACTGTAGTTTTGATGTTTAGCGATGGTGGTGCTGCTCGTGGTGGACTTAACCCTCAGCGCATTGAATTGACCAAAGCCTTTCTAGGACAACTCAAACAGCACGTGCGTGCCATGGCTTGGCTTAATCCCATGCCTTGCTACCGTTGGACTGGCACCACCGCTGGTGAGATTAGACCCTTGGTACCAATGTTTGAATTCAGTCGCGAAGGTTTACAAAATGCAATAAATGTTTTGCGGGTAAGATGAGTAAACTGAAGATATTTTCATTATAAATATATTAAGTTTATCTCCCATGATCGACAAACCGATCCCCCATTATCCCCCTTATCAAGGGGGACTTTGAGGTTTATAACCATACTTCATATGAGCGACAAACCGATCCCCCATTATCCCCCTTATCAAGGGGGACTTTGAGGT
>NZ_JAAHHZ010000454.1:0-3879 GCF_010672005.1 Moorena sp. SIO4A5
GCCAGCCCTTAAAACCATTGCGTTCAATTACTGGTCGCCAATCGGGGTCAACAAAGAGGAAGTGACAACCAGACAGATGATTGCGATCGCAAAAATGATCGATAGCACTTACCATGATCTGTGTCAGCTGATCTTCATCTTCTCCTGGTGCCATCAAAAACCGATAGCCTACCGCTGGGGTAAATGGTGTCATACCCAACAACTTTGGATAGTAGGAAATGCCCAAGCGATAGGATAAATCCGCCCACTGTTGGTCAAAGACAAACTCTCCGTAACTGTGACCTTTGACATACATAGGTGCAGCCGCGATCAGCTGTCTATCTCGCCATACCGTTAAGTGATTGGGCAACCAACCCGTTTTAGCAGTAGCACTACCAGATGTTTCAATATTATTCAACCAGTCCCACTCCAGAAAAGGGGTTTTTAGGGGTTGGGCAAGGTCATCCCAAGCGGATTGGGGAATATCTGCCATGCGGTTGACCCAGATAACGGAATAGTCAAGCTTGGGTTGTTGAACCATTGGGGTAATCTAGGATTAGAGGAACTTGAGATTGGTAAAGTCAGCAATTCTGCTAGTATGCAAGTTTATTCGCGTAGCGTGGCCAAACGCGCCCCGCGTGGCCAATAGGCCAAGGCCAAGTCAGCAAGTCAGCAAGTCAGCAAGTCTGAAACAATTCCTGGGATCAATTACTGAGAAACTGGAATGTTTCTTACCTTGAGCCTTAACGTTTTTTCCGTTAACTTCAAGTATTTAACTTCAAGTTTTATTTAATTAGTCGAGGGGGTTATCAGAGGAGATATGACCAGATATCCCATCTCTTAGTTTAAGTTAAACTAACTTCACACTATAGGCACGCAAAGTACCTGCACCAAACAAGACCCCATCAGCGAGAGCCACTTGGTTTTCCAGATGGGCTAGAAAGGTTAGCAAATCTTTTCTATAACACATCTAGTCACGGACTTCAAACCCTGAAGGTCTTGATAGTCAGGGAAAACCTTGGTAGATCTACTCGAATCCTCCAAGGTATGCATCTATGCCTTTGTCCTTCCATCTGACGTTAAATGGACACAACCCTAGTTGAGAATGGCAGAGAAAAATTACTCAAATTAACTGGATTTATTTCAGTAAGTTTCCATAAACTAAATAGAGGGAATAAAGATATCAATCTGAGTACCAAGGTTGTAGTGAGTAATTGTAAACAAACCCCATTATCGTGCGGTTGGGTTGTTCTGAGCCATCAATATCAGACGAATTATGGTTAAGCTAGGTCTATCCTCCTTTCGTCGCATTCTACTTTCGCGCCTTCTGCTGCTAAGTGTGCCAGTCTTACTAGCAGGAGTGTATGTGACTTACACAAAGGCACGCTCATTGCTGTTGGACAGTGCTCGCCAAAATCTGACGGAAAGTGCTGTACTCCATGCACAGAGCATTCAAGAGTCAATTGCTGCCCTCAAAGCCAACTTGGTGAGTGCCAGTGAAGCTGTAGCCCTAAAGTCGGAATCCCCAACCGCCTATCAAAAATTTGTAGAACAATTGGCTCAACTGTTACCACATCAGATCGATTGTGTACAGTTGATGGAGCTACAGAGCAAAGCAATCGCCGCAAGTACCTGTGCTAACCAATTGCTAACTAACCGACCGACTTTTGTATCCTCGGTGCAGCAAAGTCAATCATTCGCTAACCGTTCTCAGGTTGAGGTAACCATACTACTGCCTAAACACCCCTCAAGAAACCCCTCAACAACTTTAACTAGCCAACTCTATCCCCCCAAGTCCACCAGTAAACTCAAACTAGTCCTGAGTGCCCCAGTCTATAACCGATCAGGTCAACTCCAGTTTGCCCTGATCATCCAGTCAGCTCTGCTACAGACACCAGCCTCACAACGGCAGATATTGTCGAGCTATCCGGTAGTGATTAACCAAGAAGGGCAAGTTTTGACTCATCACTATCAAGAGCCAGTGGCACAGAAGATCACAGACAAGATCAATCGGGAAGAAGAACAAGAGGGACTCAAAAGGGTTTTCGGAAAAGCGATCGCACAGGAACAAGATGTTGCTGAACCGTCGTACTGGATTAAAAACAACGTGGAATTAACCGCTGGCTATACCTCAATTCCAAGTCCGATTACTGCTGAGCTAGGTCAAAAGTGGGTGATTTTAGCGGTTACCCCCGTTGATATTGCTTTGGCTGGTCTCAAAGAGATTCAGCACGTTCTGCTAATCTTCACCTGTGGCTTGATTGGGGCAACCCTGTTGGCAACGATGTATGTTGCTCGGGAATTAGCTCGTCCTCTCGAACAACTCAGAGACTACGCTCTAAATCAATCTCAGTTCCTACCCTACGACCGTATACCCCAAAACTTCAAAATTAGGGAAGTTAACCAATTGTCGGAAGCTTTCGGTGGGATGATTGAACGCATGAAACATTGGGCAGAAGAACTCGAAGCTACTTGGAAAGAAGCCCAAACTGCTAATAAGTTCAAGAATGAATTCCTGGCGAATACCTCCCATGAACTGAGAACTCCCCTGAACGCCATCATTGGTTGTTTGCGACTAATACGGGATGGTTTCTGTGACAACCGCGAAGAAGAAATCGATTTTTTACAAAGGGCTGATCATGCTGCCATGCATCTGCTGGAAATCATTAATGACGTTCTAGATATGGCGAAGATTGAAGCTGGTAAATTATCGGTAAAAATTGAGCCGATTTACCTGTGGGAGTTGCTTGATGAAGTCATAAATTTACAGACTATTCCCATTCAGCAGAAAGGTCTTGAGTTTCATACCAGCGATTTGCATCAGGGGATTATCGTTCCTGCTGATCCAGCTAAGCTCAAGCAGGTTCTAATTAATGTAGTTGGTAACGCCACCAAATTTACAGACAATGGCAGCATTACCATTAAGACCCGAATTGAACCGCTACCCCTGTCTCAGAACAACAGAAGTTTTGCCAAGGCTTCTGATCTAACTTCTCATTCACAGGTTGTGATTATTGTTAAGGATACAGGTATTGGTATTGATCTCAGTCAACAGAAAAAACTATTTCGTCCCTTTGTGATGGTTGATGGCTCGACCACCCGTCAATGTGGTGGAACAGGGCTTGGTCTAGCTATTTCCCGGAATTTAATGGAAATGATGGGAGGTAGTATTACCCTCGTCAGTCCTGGAGAGGGTAAGGGCAGCACCGTTAAAATTACCTTGCCAATCATAGATGGAAAACGGGAATAGCGATGCAGCGCTTTTATCGTACTTCCTGCTGTGTTGACAATAGTGGAGCAGTCGGTTATAATTATAAACCTTTGAAGTCAAAAATTATGGCTGTCTTTGTAACCCAACTAACCTCGTGCATCTCATTAAAGCTGTTTGAGCCAGTGGGTGGAACGGGCATCTTGCCCGTTTCATTTTCGGCTGGACTATCCCAACGCTGGCTACGAGGCGAAAAATAAGGGCAAGCCCGCCCCTAACGAACCCTACGCACCCTAGGCAACTGTTAATTCACGAACTAGTAATCTGTTGCGCCAATGAGCTGATAACCTTCAATTGTTCCTCACCAAAAGCGTCTGCTTCTGGACTAGCAATGGTAATTAGACCCTTGATTTTATAGTCATCAATCACTGGCACGCTCAGAAATGACCGCACTCCTGCCAAATCCAAACCCCCAGATACTATCCCCACTACCTGCCCATCGTTACCAATCACTGGTAAAGAAACCACAGCAACCCACAGGTTACTCTTCGCCCGAAAAACTGTCGATATATAGGTGCGTCCCTTGATAGCTTGTTGAAAATAGCGGCGATCGGAATAGTCCTTACCAATTAAATCTAATTCCGGGGCTTCTGGGTAGCGATAAATCATCACCCCCTGACGATTGATTAGAC
>NZ_JAAHHZ010000455.1:0-3873 GCF_010672005.1 Moorena sp. SIO4A5
TAAGCATATGCGCTACGCGCACGCTGCGCGAACAGCAGTCAGCGGTCAGCCGTGAGCCAAGGCCAATGGCCTTGGCCATTGGCTGATAGCAGCTGAATGATTACTGATAGTTAGGTTTTGTTAAAAAAACTATCAGTAAACTGTCGCAACCCGAAATACCATTTAACGACCGGGTCCTTTAAGTAAGGTTGTAGAAGTCTCATCTTCGTAGATTCTTCGTAGTATGCACTCGATGCAGCAGATTCAGAGGCAAGCAAACGGTCAATTACTTCTAGTATTTCTGGGGCTTGAGAATGCTCTGCCTGGAGATAATCGATAATATTGTAACGATACCAAGGAGCTACATTAGGTATTTGTCTAAGTTTCTCGCGAATACGATCCGCGACGACAAAATTATGCTTAGTGAATAAACGGTGCCAGTAATCTCTGGAATGAAGATTGATATGTCCATGGCCGCTCTGACTAGGAACTGCTGCTGAAAATACCACGATTGGCGCAACACTAGTCATCCAGCTGATTAGTATTGGAGATGTTTCAGGTTCTAGGTGTTCAGCAACTTCCAGAGAAATAGCAAGATCGAAATTCTGGTTGGAGAAACGATTAGCAATGGCTACTTCGTCATTTAGATCAAGTTTGTGAAATTCAATAGATGATTCTGAGAAATCAGGTTCCGAATAACCATCTACAGCTGTTACCTCTACACCCAATCTGGCCAGCTCTCTAGTAAGATGCCCAGGACCACACCCAAATTCTGCCACACGTTTTGGTTGATAAGTTTTAACGATTGTTGACGCTATAGCTTGATAATTGGTATCGAATATTTCACTAGTAAAATATTCTGAATTGTAATCAAATGCAGCCTGAGTCATAGAATTTATTTCAAAGTTATACGTGAGGTGAAACCGAGACATATCTTACATCAAACAAGTGATACTAGATAGCTCTGAAAATGGTTTTGAATTTACAGGCACTCAGTTGAGAAATTAAACAAGTTAGGGTAGCCCATATATCTATCAAGCAAATTGGCGAAGTTTATTTTACCATCAAAGCCAAAAGTCTTGAGTCCAGTAATAAAAGTTTACATTGTTATCCTATCGTTGTTGTCAACGGATGCAGTCGGCCAAAGGAGGTTTCCCTGATGAGCAACTACCAGTGCGGTCTTGGGGGTTTCCACGCCAGTCGCTCATCTGACTCCCCATCTCCCCATCTCCCCATCTCCCCTCTGTTTCCCTATTCCCTGTTACCTATTCAACAAAGCTTGCATTACTCCACAGTAGCTATCCATTCAGTAATCCCATCTGCGATCGCATTAGCCAATTGCCTTTGTTCTCGGGGATTGCTAATCCATTCAAATTCCACCGGATTAATCATAAATCCCAATTCCAATAGCACCGAAGGAGCTTTGTGAGGACGGGTTAGGGCGAGATTATTCCAAAATACTCCGTAGGATGGACGCCGGAGCTTTTGGACTAAATAATTATGCAAAAACACTGATAAATCGTGGGCTTGGGTATGATACCAAAACATTCCGATCCCAGCAGTATTAATAGCATCACCATAATCTGGTAGCGCATTGTAATGGATAGAAAGGGCAATCGTTGGTTCTAGTTCGTGAATCATATCCATCCGGTCTCGTAATGACACATCCTTGTCAGTTTCCCGTGTCATATATACCGTTGCTCCCCGTTGTACCAATTCCTTTTGCAACAGTTTCGAGACTACTAAATTAACATCCTTTTCTGGATACCCATTCGGTCCGCTAGCTCCTGTTTCGGCTCCCCCATGTCCGGGATCGAGCAGTATCTTAATTCCTGCTAACCGCTGAGTCGATAGACCCAGTATTCCTCTACTGCTCAAGTTGGGTGGATGTCTCAGAGACAGAATTAGAGTAGTGCCTTCATACCTTAAGTCATACCCCCACTGCTGCTCAGATTTGAGTCTAAAATTATACTCCACCCGGTCTGGAGTCACTTGGTACCAGTCTAGGCGCTTAATCACTGGGTCATCATTTAGGAAAATTGTATCCGTTTGAGCGGTTAGATTATGTAGCGTTAGGGTAAAGGTTTTATCGGACTGCTGCACACTCACTGGTACTGGTATCTCTAGGGGAAAGAGAATTTCTGTTGCTCCAGGTACCTGTCGGGAGGTGATACTGCGAATAATCGACTTCGGGGGAGTTGCACCAGGAATCACCTTGGTTTCCTTCTGGCGAATCCAAGCACCATAATCAAGACGTAACCAGTCTCCCTCTTTGCCCGTGACGGCTGCTCTAGTTCCCTTTGGTAAAGGCGTTAAGCGAGAATAGTTAGTACTCGGTCCAGTGCGGGCAACCCCAGCCTCTTCTATTACCTCTATTACCTCTAAGCGGTTACGAGAGAGAATTTCCACTGTACCTGTACCCCGCTGACTGACTCTCTCGCCATTGAGATTTAGTTGAAACACAGGGTTGCCAAAATTACCAGCTTGTGATACTTCAGCGCATCCCTGGTAGTTATTAATGACTGCACGAGGTGTAGGTTGGTTTTGACCAGTCAATACGGCAAAATTGGAGGGAAGTTGGGCATCTTGGGATTGAGGGAGTAAGGAAATCTGTTGATTGCCCAGGGTGACAGAAACTTTAGCACGAGGGGATGCGATCGCACCAAAACAAATCTGTTCTCCAGGTAATCTAGCAATATCTGCTGCTGGGGTCAGGGAATCTTTGGCAAATCCCAAACCTTGTGGTAACTGTGGTTCAGTAGACAGCCGGGTTACGGTAACTTGAATTTCCTGGTTTAGATAGCGCAAGGTAAACCGATTTTCTCCCAGCTGCAAAGGGAAACTAGGAGCAAAATTCCCACTTTGGCTACGGGGGATAGGTTTACCATTGACCAACACCTCTGAAGTAGGGGCTGCAGTACCAATCAAGAAAATTTTCTCTGCAGTAGTTTTATGCTCACGGGGGGGATAGGCCAGGAAAAGGGGTTGCTCAGCCGAAACAGGTAAAACAGGTAATGTAATCACAGAAGCTAGTATTGCCCAACTCAGGATTTTTTGCATGCTTTCTCGTCAACAGCAGGATAGGTTACCAGTCAATAGCCCAATCTTACCAGCACTATCGCAATCTGATTTAGCCTGAGCTCGATATCAGCAACTATTGTCCCATTGAGTCGTGTCTAGCTAATCGTAGGGTGGGCAGTGCGTACCAAAGCACTTTGCAAGCTTCATTATCTGTCTGATGCACTGCCCACCCTACATGAACTGTCTAATCTCTAGTCTCTAATCTCTAGTGAGAGTAATTGATTTTCCCGGAATTTTTAACCAGAATTTGCGAAATAATCCACCAATCCTTCTGTGTACTCCCACTAACCTTGCTCAATTATTCTTTGGGGAGATGATAGTCAATGGTGCTAGGCATCCCTGGATTGAATGGTAAACTTTACCCATTAACCAAGAATTTCAACAGTTTCACCTCCAACAGTGTAAAATTCTAGTGTAAAATTCTAAGGCATCTTATATAGCAATTCTTACTGCGATACACTTAAGTGTTGCCCAGGTAAATTCCGGTTTCTATATTTGGATGGCTCTAACCCTAACATTTTCCTATAGCATTATTGTAGGAATTCCAAGTTATATGGAAAGAATCAATTAGATGTGGGCCTAGAGCAAGTATTATTCTTTCACTAAATTACCCACTCATGCAATTTGTGAATGGTTTACATTTCCGTAATTTGCGCGGTGATGTCTTTGGTGGTCTGACTGCTGCAATTGTTGCACTACCATTAGCCCTAGCCTTTGGAGTATCCTCCGGTGCTGGGGCAATTCATGGTCTTTACGGCGCTATTTTTGTTGGTCTGTTTGCCGCTCTGTTTGGCGGTACTCCCTCTCAGATTT
>NZ_JAAHHZ010000456.1:0-3861 GCF_010672005.1 Moorena sp. SIO4A5
CGGGACAGTTCACTAGATTAGAATTTTAAAAACTTGAGTTTTAACTATATCTACTGTATACTGAAGAGATAACACCTATAAAGGTTATCTCATCTAAAACCAACTTATTAGAGGTATCTTTCTTTGAATTCTAATCATAATCAAAAAAAAAGTAAACCCAATTCAAAGTTACCTCATGGTAGTAATAGGTTTACCATGGGAATTGAAAAACAGTATCGTTCTGATAAAGCATCCACATTTAGACTTCCTCTAGAATGGAAACCTATATTTGACAAATATAAGATAGATAATGATATTACGTATCAACAACTTTATGATCGCATGGGTCTACTATTCTTAGAAGTAGTTATCCATGGCCATACGAGTAATGATGAAATTAAGAATTTAATTGAAGTTCTTAAGACATATAAGTACCAGCCACCAACTTAGATCCTGTTTTAGAAAATGGAGCTTGTCAAGGGCTAGTTGAGGTTGGTTTGGATTGGGATGTTAGTTTTGGTACTGGTGCGATCACACTGCTGGTAATAGTGTTCTAGTTCAGATGAACCTAACTGAATACCTGCGATCGCCTTTGGCGCGGCTTCGCCGATCGCGTAGCGTGGCCTAAAGCTTTTCTCTGAACAAGCCGAGTTTTATTATGAACAAATAAAATATATACGTAAAGACAATACTAGATTAATAGGAGTTGTTGAAACCATGGCAGAGAAAGAACCTACTAAATATGACCAGCGTGGTGCCAATTTTAACATTGATTTTAACATTGGTAGTAACTATGTCGAAAGAGTTAATAATGTTGGTATTGCTGGAAGAGATTACACAGGGAATGTCATACACAATCATGCTCCTGACAAAAATCTAGCAGAAGCAGCAGCAGAAATCCAGCAATTACTCCAACAACTAGAGAAAAACAATCCTACCGCCACAGAAGTACAGCAAGAAGCCTTTGTCAGTGCAGCTATTACACCAAGCAAGAAGGAAAGGCTAATTAATGCTATCAAAGAAGGTGGTCAAGGAGCAATTGAAGAATTCCTTGATAACCCATATTTGAATGTAGCAATTAGAATTATTGAAGGGTGGAGAAACCCTTAATTTTACAGGTGTATTGGTGCGATGCGCTACGCGCAGCCAAAGGCGATCGCGTGTAAGTATTCAGCTATCAGCTATCAGCTATCAGCTTATGGGTTAGGCCACAGCTAACTACTGACCACTGACAGCTGACAGCTAACTATCCCCTGTTTCCTGTTCCACACGCCAAGCAGTTTCCCTCCCAATTTTCCCCGATTTAACAAACAGCCACGAACCCCTCCTGTAGGTATCCTCACCCTTCCTAGTGTGAGGTTTTACCTTTATCAATTCCCTGACCTCCGATGTGGTCAATAACCACTGTTCTTGGGCAGCCATCTTCAACTGTTGCATGTATTCTATGGGACTCAGGGGCTGCATTCTATTGATATTGGCTTTTTCAATACCAGAGGCAATGGCATCAATCCACACCTCTAATGCTTCCCGTTCTGCCTTCCAAGAACCTGTCCGGTGAACGTTCGGTGAACTGTTCGGTGAACTGTTCGGTGAACTGTCCAGGGAGATAGTTTCCTGATTGTTTTCTGTAAACTGTTCGGTGAACTTTGGCTCAAAATCTTCAAAGGTTCCACCCCTTTCCAAATGGGTGTTTAAACGATCCAATTCCTCCAGTTGTCTACCAGATATAAAAGAGCGAGTTCCCTCTTTGTTGGCCTTGATATTCGCATGTTTTAGTCGCTCATAAAGGGCGGTGCGACCAATGTTGTATCTGGTCTGTAAATCCTTAACGGGGATTTTGTCTATCTCTTGAGTCATAACCTTTGCTGGATGTTCGGCGAATGTTCACCGGATGTTCACCGGATGTTCACTGAACATTTTATATCTATGTAGAGGAAATAGGGAATCGGGAATCGGGAATCGGGAATAACGGGCAAGACCACCAAGATACCTGCTTGACTGCCCTGCTTGCACAACTGAGATTTTTTGCATAGGGGCAAAGAAAAACCTGATGACTGGACTTAGAGGGGTAATAAATTAGGGGGATTACCTATCCCGAGTAGTAACAGGACTTATACAAGCATATAATGAAGCTCAAGCAGGTACTTTCTCAAGTCAAAGCTTCAATATCGTGGTCACAAAAAACACCCCATGAAAATATTAAAGAAATAGCTTTGAAGCTTTATCATAATCGTCAACTAACAGAAGAAGAAGGGGATGCGGATCAAGACTGGTTTAAAGCTGAACAAATTGCCAACAATCCCTTAATATTAATATTGTTTAAATGTAATCAACCACTTATAAAGACAGAAAAAAAATTTCTATAACCTTTCTTAAATTACTTGAATAGGTTGGCAGTAATAGAAATTTTAGCTCTTACTGGTAATCTAACAATACTCATAGCTGTAACAGTTTTTATTGCTAGCGAAAAGGATAGACGAGATAGTGAAATTTATCAAGCATGGCAGGTAATTACTGCTGCATATGGCCAAAGAGGCAGTGGTGGTAGGATACAAGCTCTGGAATTTCTAAACTCAGAACCAAGACGTAATCCCTGGTTTTGGTTGACTTGGGATAGAGAAAGTTTAAGAGGTTTGGAAGCCCCAAACGCTTATTTGAGAGGAATTATACTCTCTAATGCTGATTTAGGGGGAGCTAATTTACAGGAGGCTATTTTATGGGAAGCTAATTTACAGAAGGCTGATTTAGGGGGAGCTAATTTACAGAAGACTATTTTAAAAGAAGCTAATTTACAGGAGGCTTTTTTATGGGGAGCTAATTTACAGGAGGCTATTTTATGGGGAGCTAATTTACAGGAGGTTAATTTAAAAGGAGCTAATTTACAGAAGGCTAATTTAGGGGGAGCTAATTTACAGGAGGCTTTTTTATGGGGAGCTAATTTACAGGAGGCTTTTTTAGGGGGAGCTAATTTACAGAAGACTAATTTAAAAGGAGCTATATTAAAAAATGCAATTTATACAGATAAAAACACATTGAAAGCTACTTGCAAAGAATTTTCTAAAAAATATCCTTGCCCCACTGTATTTCCTGAAAACTTTAATCCTAAAACCGTCGGAATGAGACTAATAAAATAACTTAAAGATATACCCAAAGATATAAGTACCTAAACAAAATTAATTTCCTACTACGAATCTCTGTAACCCTTACATCGTAAGGCTTTGAGTTTTGCAAAATGTGTAATTAATTTTGTGCACTTGCTTACCCAAATATATGCTCTGGCTCCCTTGAGCTGGGGATTCCCTTTTGTTGTTAATTTACCTACCGTCACCTCTGTTCTCATGCAGGGAAAGCTTTTGAGCTATTTTCACCCCACTGATTTCGCCACCTCTGTTGGTACTAGAGAAAGGATGGGGTAGTTCTTGCAGCGATCGCAATCAGACCTTCCTTCTGTTGGGAGTAGAGGGTGGTTGCATGGGGATACCGAAATAAATCGAGGTTGCCCGATGTACGGACAGCAAAGAAAAATGATCGCACCCCATACAGATGCGATCGCCCTTAGATCACCCGTTTTTTCTCTAAAACAGAACGGTTCCGTCTTAGAGCACTGGGAAGACTCATTTTTTCTCTAAAACAGAACCGCTCCGACTTAGGCCACTTGCAACATTCATTTTTTCTCTAAAACAGAACCGCTCCGACTTAGACCACCGGCAACACCCATTTTTTCTCTAAAACAGAACGGTTCCGTCTTACACCACCCGCAACACTAATCAGCACAGGTTGATACTCTTCCCCAAGACCTTCTCAACGATATAGACATAATCCTTGCCCTCCCTCTGAGCAGCTCGAACCAGAGGAAGCTTCGAGAGCTTAACTCCAAAGTTC
>NZ_JAAHHZ010000457.1:0-3835 GCF_010672005.1 Moorena sp. SIO4A5
GTGATGGATGAGGCGAAAACGCTGATGAAAGCCGACCGTAGTACCCTGTGGCTAATTGACCGAGAGCGTAATGAACTGTGGGCGCAAATTCCCCAAGCGGATGGTTCCTCCCAAGAAATCCGGATCCCAATGGGTGTTGGCTTTGCCGGGAAGGTAGCTCAAAGCGGTGAAGCTCTAAATATTCCTTTTGACCTATACGATCATCCCAATTCTAACAATTCCAAAAAAGTTGATCAGGAATCTGGTTATCGCACCTGTAGCCTGTTGTGTATGCCAGTGTATAACTCCAATCAAGAGTTAATAGGTGTAACCCAACTAGTCAACAAGAAAAAAAGCGGTGACTTTGAGCCCTACAATCCAAATGATTGGCCGAAAGCTCCCGAATGCTGGAAAGCAAGTTTTAATGGAATTGATGAAGACTACATGAAGGCGTTCAATATTCAAGCTGGGGTAGCCATACAGCGAGCGAAACTGTTTGCCACCATCAAACAGCAGGAACAAATTCAGCGGGATATGCTGCGCAGTCTCAGTAATGGGGTTATTTCCACCGATAAAACCGGTAAGATTATCGCTACCAATGAAAGTGCCAAGAAATTACTGGGGTATTACCCTGGAGACAGCTTGGAGGGGTTATCGGTTAGTCAGTTGATTAACATCAAAGGCGGAAATTTTGCTCAATGGCTCCAGAATGCTTTAACTGCCAAGACAGAAAAAGACAGCCGTCAGTACTACCCCGACCAAACCCTGATTTCCCAGGGGTTAGAATCAACCAAGCATTGTGTGAATCTCTCGATTAACTCTATTGCTGATGCCAGTGATCAAACCCATGTCTATGGTGCGTTGGTAGTCATGGATGACATTAGTGATGAAAAACGCCTCAAGACTACCATGTATCGCTACATGACCCAGGAGTTAGCAGAGGAATTACTTAAGCTTGATGACCATAAATTAGGAGGCGATCGCAAAGAGGTATCAGTTCTGTTCTCAGATATTCGTGGCTATACTGCCTTGACCGAAAGTTTAAAGGCAGAAGATGTCGTGGGTATGCTCAACGACTATTTTGAGTCGATGGTGGATGCAATTTTTGAATATAAAGGTACCCTCGACAAATACATTGGCGATGCGATTATGGCTGTTTTTGGTTCGCCCTTGCCCCAAGAAGATCATGCTTGGAGAGCAGTGCAAACTGCCTTAGAGATGCGCCAGCGTCTCAAAGAGTTTAATCAACAACGTGAAGAAGCTAATCGAAAACCTTTAAAGATCGGCATTGGCATCAACTCCGATAGCGTCATTAGTGGTAATATGGGTTCAACTAAACGAATGGAGTTTACCTCTATTGGTGATGGAGTCAATTTAGGTGCTCGCTTGGAAACGGCTAGCAAGCAATACGGTTGCGACATCTTAATTAGTGAGAATACTTACAGAGCCTGTTTTGACCAAATCTGGGCTAGGGAATTGGACAAGGTAATTGTTAAGGGCAAGACCAAGCCAGTATCCGTTTATGAATTAGTGGGCCTAAAATCTGAACCGATTTCTGAGTACAAAGCACGCATCATTGAACATTACTACAAAGGCCGTCAGTATTACCTCCAGCGACAGTTCGCCCTCGCCATGGGTGAGTTTGGCACTATCCTAGAAAAATATGACAAACATGACCAAGCCTCTGTATTGCACCTGAAGCGTTGTCAGCGTTTTCTTCAAGAACCTCCTAACGATGACTGGGATGGTGGCTGGAAGTTGTTAGAGAAATAGTCCTTAGTCCTTAGTGATTGGTCAAAGTAAATTGTTAAGGCCATATCCCATAAAATAGGCGCTTAGCAACGGGTACAAGCCTAAGTCTTGTTTAAATTAACTAAGGACTAATGGATTAACGATTAGAGAACCTTGTGAGTGTACTCATGCTGTTTGACATTATCTTCCTTAGTAACAACTCGCTGCATATTTAGCAACCGCTTGCGTTCTGTGGAAAAGTTGAAGTTATCAAAGGTTGTGCCGAGGGGAATATGAGCGATCGCTTCTGGACAACTCTTGTAAGTGCGTGCAGCGGCGAGGGCTCGGTTAGTAAAATCATCGCAAAACTGAGCATCCTCTGGAAACTCAGCGGGTTTGAACAGGCTATCCCCTGAGATTACTTTACCTAGAGTCGTACCACAAGCCAATGAGTAAGATGTAGGAACACTTTTAAGCAGTGCTTCTAGAGAGGCTGAGGGGATGGGTTCAATAATTTGAACTTGATGAACTTCACCCTCTTCTTTGATAAAGCAGGTGGCTAACCCTACCACCAGGTAGTTATCGGTAGATAAATCCGGAGCATTAGCTAAGGGAGTTACAGCGGTCATAAGACGATTTCAGTACAGGATTTGAAACCAAGATAAATCACCCGCTAAGATAAATCAAATCAATAGCTTTGGTGGCATTCTATCAGGATAGCAGGTCAGCTGACACCTACCCGGTGCGCTTGACCCGTAATTAAATTCGCCACGGGTCGCACCGTTTAATCCAATAGCGGCTCACCTAAGTCTTTTCTATTTTTCTCTTCTTGATGCAGTCGCTCATGGGGGAAACCACGGCAGTCGCTCATGGGGGAGACCCCCAAGACCGCGCTGCCTCCCCAAGACCGCGCTGCATCGCTAAGTCTGGTGGTGGAGTGATGGCTTTTTGCCATTAAAGCAACCTTACTATCAGCAAACCAGGAGCCATATTTGACTGCAGGTGGATGACGTATAACGGATTGAGCTGTTATTTGTAGATTTAAGGATGGCTGGGTTAAATAACCTGGAAGCGTTATGATTAGGTTTCAAAAAGCAAAAGCAGTTTTTGGCTACCTGCTATTATCTGTTTTTGTTCATACCGTTGATGATATGGCTTTGAAAACTATACATTAAAGTATAATGCTACGTGAACATCATGACATAACCCTACTAAAGTTGCGCCAGCAAGTTGGCTTAACTCAGCGAGAACTTGCTGAAGCCCTTGGAGTAACCCAGAAAACCATTTCCATTTGGGAAAGGGGCAAAATGCAGCCTAAGCTCTCCTTTTGGCAGACTAAGTTAATCATGGAAAAGCTCAAATGCACCCTTGATCAGCTAATCATTGCCACTGAGCTGAAACACCAGAATGAAAATGAAATTAAACCACCAAGAATGATACCACATAATCCCAGATTTTTCTAAAACTCAAGGGTGCAATCTTGGCCTTTGGCTAGGTATGAATGAGGCACCGATTGCGGGGCTGGCTGCCTAGAATGGGTTTGCTAGCGTCAGCACTAGGGCGCTAGTCGTTTGAATCTATTACGATCTGCACAATGCGCTTTGCGCTTTGGTAAATTCTCGTTTGGATAATAGCTCAGTAAAAACCATTTCGTTACCAAATTCGTTACCAAAACTGTTACGAGGACTATGCCCACGGTTAGCATACTCTACGATCAAATGTAGTTAATGCTCCTTAGACCAGTCTAAAAGCTGTGGAACTCTTAGTCCCATGGCTTTTTGTTTGTTTTAAACGTTTAGGATTTCTCAATAGCTTTGTCTTGATGCAGTCGCTCATGGGGGGAACCCCCAAGACCGCGCTGCATCGCTTACAAAACTCCCTTAGAGCTTGGAATCATCCCTGCACGACGAGGATCAATTTCTACAGCCATGCGCATTGCTCTGGCAAATGCCTTGAATGTTGCTTCAATAATATGATGTGAATTGATGCCTTCTAGTTGGCGGATATGTAGGGTGAGCAGTCAGTGCAAGTAGAAGTCATAGAACGCTTTGTCATTGGAGTTTGAGATATTGCCAAAGCTAGGAATCGTGGAACGCACGTTTGTGTGGTTGAATCGATTTCGCCG
>NZ_JAAHHZ010000458.1:0-3833 GCF_010672005.1 Moorena sp. SIO4A5
CCAGTTGTCTTAGGAAAGATAAACTGGCAAATTGACCCTACGAATGATGTAATGGCAAGCTCAAACCCTTATAACGAAGTCCAAGGTCAGGCCAAAACAGCATGTATCTTTTTGTTACAGATCGGCTGAACGCAATACCCAGTAAGGATTTTAGCTTGCATGTCACCCCCTCAGCTCTCCCTCTCAATATTTGTATAGCAATTCTACGACTTGTGAGGTACAATTTTATGGTTTTTAGGGAGCAGGGAGCAGGGAGCAGGGAGCAGGGAAGAGGGAAGAGGGAAGAGGGAAGAGGGAAGAGGGAAGAGGGAAGAGGTAAAAACTAATGTGTACCTCATGAGTCCTAGAAACGCTATAATATATTATTGATGATTTTTTTTATCCGAAAAAAATGATTTATTCATCCTTCAAATTAACAGATCAAGATATTGCCAATTTTAAAAAAAAAGGATTTGTCAAGCTGAAAGGATTTTTGGAACCTGAGGCAATAAAGTGTCTTGATAAAATATTAGAACAGGAGCTTGAATCTGCAAAAACAGCCTATGAGGATTCAGTGTCACGGTTTAAATATGATATGGAAAGCAATGAAAACCTCAAAATAATTCAGCATCCTGTATTTCAATCAACATTAGCGACACTTTGCCAATGCTCGTTACTCTATGCTCAGCATTTAGGGTTTGAAATAGAGAAAAACACCAATCCAGGATTCAAGTGGCACGTCGGCATCTTGAGTTTTTCTTACCAGCAGTTAGAAGATTTTGGCTGTACCCTTTGGATTCCCTTAACAAAAATAGATACAAAGGCACAGGGAGGAGGGATGAGCTATGTCTCAAAGGAAAAACTTTGTGGCAGATTTCTTTATGACTACACATCCATTCTTTCTTCTTATGTACAAGGCTTGCAAGCACAAGATGCAGCTCCATCTAGAAAAGAAATGGGACGTTTAGAATCCTTCATGGTCAACTCACCTGAGGTTGATCCAATTCTCAAAACTCAGGCTGAAACGGATGATTTTGAATTAGGGGATGCACTTTTGTTTGACAAGGAGGTGATTCATCGGAGTTGTCCATTAACCGAGGGTCCGATTAATAGGAGAAGAGCTTTTGTGATGAGATTTATCGCAGCAGATTCAACCTATGATTTAGATAGGGTTCAAAAACTTAAACCCTTTATCGACATTTTGGGCTACGGCTTTGCTAGTACTTTTGCGCTAAATGTTTGTAAGGAAGAGGGTGAATTGATTATGGAGAGTCCATTGTTTAATACTACCAGAGCTAAAAGACTGATCCCAGTTAAGCAATAGGGATGTTTGATACCAATTTTTATTGTTTTCTAGATAAGCAGGTCTACCGTTATGCAGACTCACCAAGAACGCTATGATAAATGGGCACCGGACTACAACCGAGATGTTGCAGCCAGAAACTACGATGGGCCAGAATACATCGTTCGTTATCTGATGGAAATAGTCAACAGTGGCAAAGTGTTGATCAATCCAACAAATCCTGATTTTAAGGTCATTGATGTGGGATGCGGCTCAGGGTTGGTTGGCAAAGGCTTACAGGATCAGGGTTTTCGGCATATTGATGGGACAGATTTATCTCAGGGAATGATTGTAGAAGCCCATAAAACTGGAGCCTACCAAACCTTAATTGGATGGGTTGATTTAAACCATCCACTGCCATTTTTTCTGCATGGACAGTATAACCTAACCCTCTGCTGTGGTGTGTTTGCCCTGGACTTTGTTGAACCTCAATCTCTGAAATGGTTAGCACAGGTCACAAAGCCAGGAGGAACTATTGTCATGAGTACCAAAACCACCTATTACAACACCTACGACTTTGAGGGTTACTACAAACAGTTGCAATCTGAGGGTAAGATTAAACTTGTTGATTGCCGTATGGATCAGCCTTATTTGGGAGCTGAAGCCGACGGCCATTACTGGATCTTTTCGGTAAACGGCGCGTCATGAGGTGACTGTGCAGGACTAAATGCTTGTCATATCAAGGTTGAAGTATATATATAGCCAATCTAATAGGTTGTATAAAGCCACCTAGTAAAAGCCTTGGTAATTTCCAGCAAAACTCGGAAGTTATCTAGCTAGGTTGCAGGCCAAGGATTAATTTCCTACGTTGTTTTAGTCATGATACCTGGGGGTGACCTCCAGCTCCCAGCTCTATCGCTAACTATTAAGACGAAGGCAAAATGTGTAGTTGGCAAAACACAAGCTATTACAACATGGCCGAGGAAAACATTACCGATTCGAGGCGCACTAAAAATGCAAAATTATGTATTTGTCATAGATACAAATAAGCGACCATTAAACCCCATATCCCCAAAGAAAGCCCGCCGGTTGTTGGATAAGGGTAAGGCTGCGGTTTTTAGGATGTATCCATTTACAATCATCTTGAAAACTGCGATCTCAAGCCCAACTATTTCACCATGTCAAATTAAGATCGACCCTGGTAGCAAGTTTACCGGGTTTGCTTTAGTGCAAGACAACCAAGTTATTTGGGCGATGGAATTAGAGCACAGAGGAGGTTTGATCAAGAAGAAGCTAGAGTCTAGAAAAGCTGTGAGACGCGGAAGACGCAATCGCAACACACGTTACAGAAAACCAAGATTCCTCAATCGTAAGCGTCCAGAGGGGTGGCTTGCTCCAAGTAATGAGCATAGGGTATTGACTATCCAAACCTGGGTTAAACGAGTGATCAAATTCTGTCCGGTCAATGAGATTTGGGTCGAAAGAGTTAAGTTTGACACCCAAAAAATGCAGAATCCTGAAGTTAGTAGTGTTGAGTACCAGCAAGGGGAACTAGCTGGCTACGAAGTAAGAGAGTATTTACTCGAAAAATGGGGAAGGGAATGTACCTATTGTGGTAAGCAAAACGTTCCTTTGCAGGTTGAGCATATTCACCCAAAATCTAGAGGTGGAAGCAACCGAGTCAGTAATCTTTGTCTGGCTTGCGAAAAATGCAATCAACGGAAGGGGAATAAACCCATAGAGGAATTCCTAAAGAAGAAACCCAGTTTGCTTCAAAAAATCAAAACCAAGGCGCTTTCGCCGTTAAGAGATGCAGCAGCGGTGAATACAACCCGCAACAAGTTAGTGAGGATACTTCGAGAGATGAAACCTGTGGTTACTGGGACAGGAGCACAAACCAAGTACAACCGGACTAAATTAGGGCTACCTAAACAGCACGCTTATTGATGCTGCTTGTGTTGGAGGTGTTGAGACCTTAACATTGAAAACCTCTCAGTCACTGTTAGTAATTTGCAAAGGACAGGGTGGCAGACAAAAAGCGGCGCTCAACAAATACGGTTACCCCATCAGGCACAACCCGCTAAAACCAATCAAAGGTTGGTGCAGTGGGGACATCGCCAAAAACCTTTTGACTGGGGAGTTTGGAAGAGTTAATCCTAGAAGTAAGAGTAATTCCTTTAATTACACAGTTTCTGGGAAAAAGGCAATAAGCTTGCACGTTAAAAACTTAGCTAGAGTCCACAGAAAGGATGGCTATACTTACAGCTTTAACGAATCTTCTACTATCCCCGACATTAAAAAAACGAGGACAATAACGAAAAATGAAGCTAACACAAATGAGCCGGTCAATCTAATGGTTCTTGAATATGACGAAGACGGAGAACTTTGGTTCTAGTAAAGGGGTTTTTCCTGGCATCTACCGGAACTTGCCAGGAAATGGTCGTCCTAGGGCGTGTCATCAATTAAGCCAGATAACAGTAGCAGCAAGATAAATTGCCCCGAGAAAGTTTATTGCTCGCTTATCATAACGTGTCGCGATTCCTCGATATTGTTTGAGTTGGGCAAAGAAATT
>NZ_JAAHHZ010000459.1:0-3827 GCF_010672005.1 Moorena sp. SIO4A5
GTTCACATATACAACTCCAGTTTCGGGAGTCGGGAGTCGGGAGCCGGGAGTCGGGAGTCGGGAGTCGGGAATCGGGAATCGGAACAGCGTTTTTCATAACTATTAGGTGCGCTTGACCAATGAAGAATTAAATTCGCCACGGGTCGCACCTGAGGTACACAGGATTTTTCTCTTTCCTGTTCCCTGTTCCCTGTTCCCTGTTCCCTGTTTCCTGTTCCCTACTCCCTACTCCCTACTCCCTACTCCCTTGCTAAGATCAAACTCATCAGTCGGAAAAATTGAGGTAATCTCATGTCACTTGCCAAACCCTCATTTAAAAAAGTTATTCTCCCTCATCCGGCCAAAGAAACCCTGCCCACCATGTATGATTTACCCAGTGAAGATCCAGAGGAGCCGGGTTTGCCTGACGAATTTCATCTTTGGCAACCACAACTGTGTAGTGAGACATTTCGCCCCCCCAATTATGACAGCGAAAGGGTGTTTGTCGCCAGTGACTTAAATTTATATTATGACCCGAAGCATACCGCTTGGTATAAACGACCGGATTGGTTTGCCGTAGTAGGGATTTCCCGATTCTACCAGGGACAACAGCTGAGAATGAGTTATGTGATCTGGCAAGAAGAGGTCAGACCAATTGTGGCGATAGAGTTGCTCTCTGCGAGCACCAGAGATCAAGACCTCGGTTACAGTGAACGAACGGCAGAACCACCCACCAAATGGGAAGTGTACGAGCAGATTTTAGCAATTCCCTACTATGTCACCTTCGACCGAGTCAGCGATGAATTGCGAATTTTTCAGTTAGAAGGCAGCAGCTATCAACCCCAAACCATAGACAATTCTAAGTTTTGGATCCCTGAGTTGCAATTGGGTATAGGGCTATGGCTTGGTCAATATCGGGGATTAAATCGGTTGTGGCTACGTTGGTATGATCAACATGGGAATTGGATTCCCACTGAGGCAGAACGAACCGAACTTGAACGGCAACG
Organism: Moorena sp. SIO4A5; assembly: GCF_010672005.1. Classification (NCBI taxonomy): domain Bacteria; kingdom Bacillati; phylum Cyanobacteriota; class Cyanophyceae; order Coleofasciculales; family Coleofasciculaceae; genus Moorena; species Moorena sp. SIO4A5. The sequence goes on from NZ_JAAHHZ010000459.1 coordinate 987, forward strand.
AGCTGAACAAGAACGTCAACAGAAGGAACTGGCTCAACAACAAGCTGAACTGGCTCAACAACGAGCTCAACAACTAGCAGAACGGTTACGACAGATGGGTATTAATCCCGATGAAATTTAACCCCTGTCTGAGTGTTTCTGTAAGCTAATGCGCTACGCGCACGCTACGCCAACAGTTATCAGTTATCAGCTATCAGCTATCAGTTTATGGGCTAATTGAGGTGCTATCAGCGATTAGCGCTACGCGCACCGCTGACTGCTGACCGCTGACTGCTGACCGCTGACTGCTGACCGCTGACCGCTGACCGCTGACCGCTGACCGGTCAAGGATTATTGGGGATGTGATCGATTTGGGCGTAGCCACTGAAAACTAGCTTTTTCCCTTGGGTCTCTAGACGATTGATGCGCATAGTGACACCATCCAGGTTGAAGCGGTCTAGATCCACCATATTGTTCAAGATCTCATCGAGGGCTACTGTCAAGGTTTTAGATATCTCTTGTAACGACTCTGGTATTTCATTAGCTTGAAACTGGGAGTCTTTAAACAAAATCCGCCGTCGCCGCTCTACTCCGATGGTAGATGTCATACTAATCGGTACTATGCCGTAATTGGGTAGGTCAGCCTTAGCAAATAACCGTAGACCATTGTTCGGTTGCAGCTGAACTTGCACCTCGGTAAAGGAAACCGGAGCACCACCAGATAGTGCGGTTAACCCTGGTGTAGAAAGGTTTTCCAGCCGCTTTCTTACTAGTTGTGCTTTAAAGGATTGGTTGATGTCAGCTTCAGTCAGAATAACTTGAGCGATCGCTTGAGTAGGTTGCTTCAGAGAAATCTTACCCTGAAGCACTGAGCTGAAATCCAGAGAAACAGCATCAGTTTCAAAGGACATCTCCTCTGTGCGGAATTCCCGACGAATCACTAAACCACGACCACTCATTTTGAAGCTATCGATACTACCTTGTAGCAACTTGCTAGAGGGATAGCAGCGCACAGAAACATCTACCGATTCGCTTGTGGTAAACAGGTGGCGAATGGTCTTGCTGGCAACTGTATTGAGCAGTTGTTCACCCCAGTCGGTGCCAGAATTATTTGTACCGGTGAAGCCACCTAACATAACCATCTTGCATCCTGCGAGAGTTACTTCTACATTTGTAACAAAATGTGAAGAACTCAGCAATCGATCCTAGGTATGAAAGTTATTTGGTTATTCCCCATTGACTTTCAGTGTAGGGCAGGTTAATGAGTTATTCACCTTTAGTGTCCAGTGCAGGGTAGGTTATGTGCTTAGTTATCGGTTAATAGGCTCTAGTCTCTCAAACGTGTTAGCTCCAGAAGTCTCGGTTGTCGGGCTTTCGTTGTATTGGTTTAATTGTAGGGCTAAAGGGGTGAGAAGCCAGTCTCAACCTTTATAGCATTTGTCATAGTTATCAAGTACATTCAATTTTCTTATCCAATCTTGATGGACTCGCTCATGGAGGGGAACCCATCATGAAGGCCCTGGCTCCCCAATGGCTGCGCTGCTCCCTACTCCGAAGCTCCCTACTCCCTAACAACCAGAGCCTAAGTACCTGACCCAATTGAGAATTGCTTTATAATCCTTGACCTAATTGTTTACTTTCGTAAAATGTAGCTTAATATAATTAAGGCTTTATAATACTTGTAAAGGTTAGTCAAGAACAAAAATTAACCTAAAGTTGCGGTCTGTAACGTAATTAATGGTATTGGTATGAGTATCAATGATTATCATTGACCAATTACCCCTTACTAAACTCAGTTACAGCAAAGACTCCAGGTCAATACAGCAACCAGAGCTTTTTTTGTTCTCCTACTTTGTAAGCACCCCGCTCGCCCATAAACGAGGCAATAACACCAATAGTTAATCCCACACCTCCGCCAGCGGGTAGGACCAACGGGCTAATCTTGCCCGAATAGCTAAAAAACTCGGTTAAAAACTTCTAGGTATACGATTATGAGCGATAGCACTGTGAGCGATAGCACTGTGAGCGATAGCACTGCAATCAATGAAAACACTACCGCAGTTCAGCTAGCAGAAGCTCCAGCACAGGAAACCTCTGCCTTAGATACAATTCCCCCTTTACCTGGAAACCGTCCCATTGCTCCTAGTGAGCTTCATATTAGTGAAACACAAAGCATAATGGGACATCGACCAATTGATGCCAGTAATCTCCAGGTATTAGAAACGATGTCTGTAATGGGAGAGCGCCCCATCACCTCTAGCAACATTGAGGTACTCGGTATCATGAAGGTGTCTGGAGAGCGGCCAATTGCTGCTAGTAATCTTCATCTTGATGAAATAGAGTACATCATGGGCAAACGTCCCATCGCCCCAAATGATGTTGATGCTGATCCACAGCTGATGGGTTATTTAGATTAAATTCAATCACCCTTCGATAAGCGCGTTCGCGTAGCGTAGCCCTTCGGGCTAATCGCTCTGAGCAATTGTTTGTTCCAAAATTCCCCTGTTTCAAAACAGGGGAATTTTGCGCGTTTCTGAATAATGGAATGATTTGAATAGTTTTGTGGAACGCAATTTTTAAATTAAGAATTAAGAATTAAGAATTAAGAATTCAACATTCAACATTCAACATTCAACATTCAACATTCAACATTCAACATTATTAAAGACAACCTTAAACCTTGGCCAAAAGGCCACGCTACGCGAACAACATATCAAGGTGTTCTAAAAAATAGTGACGATATAAATTACAACATAGTGTGACTTTATTTCTCTGAACACTAACCAAACCCATACTCTGTAACTTATAGATACTGATTGGATCGAGCTCAACTCCCCTATCTGCTGTAACCACCTGTTTAAG
>NZ_JAAHHZ010000046.1:0-50456 GCF_010672005.1 Moorena sp. SIO4A5
AATCCAAATCACATTCAGGGTCTGGGTTGTTCAAATTTATCGTTGGTGGAATCTGGTCATGGGCAATTGCCATCACTGAAGCCACTGCTTCAATGCCACCAGACCCTCCCAACAAATGACCTGTCATGGATTTGGTGGAGCTAATTGCTACTTTATAGGCATGGTCTCCTAAAGCTTTTTTAATCGCTGCTGTTTCAGTTTTATCATTGGCAACTGTACTAGTCCCGTGGGCATTGATGTAGCTAACCTGTTCGGCCGTCAAACCAGCATCCTTCATCGTCAGTGCTATAGCCCTGGCTGCTCCTTCGCCACCTGGTACAGGGGATGTGATGTGATGGGCATCACAGGTCATGGCATAGCCAACGATTTCGGCATAAATTTTTGCTCCACGACTGAGGGCGTGTTCTAGTTCCTCTAGGATCAGAATCCCAGAACCTTCTCCCATCACGAAGCCATTGCGAGCGATATCAAAAGGACAGCAAGCTGACTCAGGAGTATCGTTACGAGTAGATAAAGCTCGTGCTGATGCAAAACCCGCCATTGCTAGGGGAGTCACCGCCGCTTCAGCACCGCCACAAATCATGGCTTGGGCATAGCCTCGCTGGATTAAGCGAAACGCATCACCTACGGCATTAGACCCTGCGGCACAAGCAGTAACTGGGCAACTATTGGGTCCCTTCGCTCCCGTATGAATTCCTGTCTGACCAGCTGCCATGTTAGCAATCATCATCGGGATCATAAAAGGACTACAGCGGTCAGGTCCACGTTTAATAAGAACTGTTTCCTGGTCTTCCAGTACCTTGAGACCACCGATACCAGTGCCAATCATTACACCGACCTGTTCTGCGTTCAGGTCATTGATCTCAAACTGGGCATCAGCTAATGCTTGCTTACTGGCAGAAACCGCCAATTGAGCAAAGCGGTCCATACGCTTTGCTTCCTTACTCTTCATGTAGTCATGGGGATCAAAGCCCTTAACCTCACCAGCAATACGACAAGCGTGCTTGGAGGCATCAAATAAGGAAATTAAACCAATACCATTGCGTCCGTTTAACAACCCTCCCCAGTACTCAGCCACCGTGTTGCCTATTGGCGTAATTGCACCGAGACCTGTAACAACGACCCGTTTTTTATCAAAGTTTGTCATCATGCCATTAAAACTAGGCTTATCGACCGTGAACGCAGAACTTGCGGTAATAAATCAGGCTGATTAAGCTGGAGTTTCTGCTCCTGCTCCTGCTTTTTCCCCAATGTAATCCACAGCCTTTTGAACAGTGTCGATCTTTTCCGCCGCTTCATCAGGGATTTCGATGTCGAAAGCTTCTTCTAACGCCATCACCAGTTCAACTGTGTCTAGGGAGTCAGCGCCCAGATCGTTGGCAAAGTTGGCTTCTGGGGTAACCTCGCTCGCCTCAACGTCCAACTGTTCTGAAACGATTCCCTGAACTTTCTCGAAAATGTCGCTCATATAAATATTCCTCAGCCTTTTTAGCTAGAACCTCTCAAGTACTACTTACTGATTTTATGGGTTTTCTGATCTTATCCGAAAGAGGTCTCATCTTGTAGGTAGGTAATAAGGCTTCAGAGCCTGACCCCACTTCCCTTAATCCTCGGCTTTGGTGCCTTTGTCCCCCGTGTCATCTATATTAATTTGCTCAAGACCCCAGAACTGCTTAGTTTCCACAACATTTGATGGTAACCCAAGAGACATCCTTAGGAATTGTACACCAAACCTCAAAAAACCGCTCCTTTTCTCCTCACATGACCGTTGCCTTCCGAGACTTGACCCAGCCAAACTTTAGAGCTTCATGGACATAATTTCAACATCGTCCCTTGGAATTTGAGTTTCTGGCATCCGAGCTAACCCTGTTAATTCACGATGGTCGATCTTGTAAATTTGAAGTTTTTTTGTATTTTTGTCAAGCTAATCAAACAAAACTTTACAAAAAGCCGTGATTAGCGGGAAGCTGATTTATCAAGCCTTCCTTTGGGTTTGACGGAGTTGCGATCGCAGCCATCGCGCCGACAGTATCGGTATGAATACTGAATACATAATTATACCAATTCTTACAATTATTACTGCTCACACGACTACACATTCATTGGATCTGACTATCTGACCATCTGACCATCTGCATCTGTAGTCCTACTTTGAAGAATTGGTACTATATCATTTCAGGATAATTACCCTTAATAAAAATCTCCCCTATCTCCCCATCTTCCCCTCCTGGGAGGGGTTAGGGGTGGGTTCCCATCTCCCCATCTCCCCATCTTCCCCTCCTGGGAGGGGTTAGGGGTGGGTTCCCACCCTCCCCACCCTTCCAACGCTCTCCTTAATTATGGGTATTCAAGCAGAGTTGATATTAGTTGATGGGCTAACTAACCAATCCCTACTAAAAGGGCAGCAGTAAAAAATTTTTGTTTGATCAAGATGAGCTTTTCAAAATACACGACTTCGGTGAAATTCCTCGTAAGATCAGTTTTGGAATGAGTTAGCTCAGTTAGCTCAATTATGTATTTACACGGTTGTCGTGCTAGGTCAAGTTGATCCTAAAATTGATGTAATCACTTAACAAGGAAAGTCTCATGAATTCAAGTATTATTTTTTGGTTATTCAGCTGGTTTTTATTGGCAATTTATGATTATCCAACCAAAAACAATACTATCAAAGATAGCCATCAAATCCAAAATTTATTAATTTATTGTTTTTTTTTATTTTCAATAACTATGAAGCCATTGAACAAGATCTAAATTTGGCTAATGATAAAATCAAGTGGCTGGACTATGAACTTAAAGAAAGTCATCAGCAAATCATCGGGATAATCAATAAGTTTATTGTAGTTAATAACTCCTTAAGGAGGTTGCATAAAAAAAATGTCTCACTCCAAGAGAGGGTTGAACAGCTGGAGCTGGAAAAGCAGGCTTTTCTTGAAGAGCTTGATGGGGGAGTAGAAACTTCAAATTGGGATTATCAAGCCTGGGAGTTGATGGTACAGAAAACCAAAGGAATAATTGTGGAGCTAAACCAAGTCAAGACGGAAGTTAAATCACTCCTAAGACAAAACAAACAATTGGCATGGGATAAAGCATGCTTAGAAAAGCAACTTGAATTGGAGAGGGCAGAAAATCAATGCCTGACTATGGAAAAACAACAACTAAAGCAGCAAAAAAGTATCTTGGCAGGGAAACTGAGACAGAAGCATCTTGAAACTCAATCCCTACTCACTGAAATTGAAGCACTAAAGATGTAAAAACCAAGATGTGTTGATGATAAATTTTGATCACTCTACAAGCTTAAAGCAGGACAGTGACGGTCATGAGTAATATCGTGTCCGGTTGACTACTTATCATTCTGGGGTTTTAGTTAATTGAAAATTGAAAATTGAAAATGGTCAATCAACAATTAACAATTAACAATTAACAATTAACAAGTCATGGGCATAGGATCAACCATTTTATAAGTGATTAACCGGACTTAATCTTACCACTTACTAATTTCTAATTATTGACTCTACCAGGTTAATTTAGTAGCCGAATAGTACCACAACACATTTGATAGTTAAGTGACCCTTGAGCATACACAGAAAAACCAGGCAATAGCCAAGACAAAATACACAATGGTGATGGGTATAGGTGATGGGTATAATTTATTCAAGTCATTAGTAACCCGTCAGTGGGGCTAGCCCCAAGGGTACCAGAATAAACTAAACCCCGCTGTGTGTCCAGAGTCAAAATTGCCCCATCCCGAATCAATTGGGTCGCATTCTTTACCCCCACAATTACTGGCACACCCAAGCGTAAGCCAATCACTGCTGCATGGCTAGTTATACTATCTTCCTCAGTGATAATTCCTGCTGCCTTGCGAATAACTTCCACAAATTTGGCATTGGTGGAAGGAGCGACTAGGATTTCTCCGTGGTTGAAGTTAGGTAGATCACCATCAGTGTCAGCCACCCGAGCAACACCACTTACTGATCCCTGACCAATACCAACTCCCTGACCCAAAACTGCTTTGACTAACTCTACTTTAATTAAGTCTGTTGACCCAGCCACACCTTGGATTGTCCCCGCCGTCATGACCACCAAATCTCTTTCTGTTAGAAGCTGTTTTTCCTGAGCCACGCTGATTGCGGCTTGGAAGGTCTGACCAGTTGAGGGTAAATCCAGGACTAACAAAGGTCTGACCCCCCAAACTAGCTGGAGTTGTCGAGCCACATCTACATGGGGTGTTACTGCTAATATGGGAGTCTGGGGTCGGAATTTAGAAACATTCCGTGCTGTAGCACCAGTTTTGGTCAGAGTCATGATGGCTGCTGCGTCTAACTGCTCCGCAATGTGACCAACTGCCTGGGATATAGCATTGGGAATGGAACGGCTGGTGTCACGAGCATTACCGATAATCTGTTCTTGCTCAATGCGCACCGCAACCGTGCCCATGGTCTTTACAGCTTCTACTGGGTATTTACCAACAGCTGTTTCGTTAGAGAGCATGACTGCATCAGTGCCATCAAGGATAGCATTAGCTACGTCAGAAACCTCTGCACGAGTTGGTCGGGGTGAGTGAACCATACTGTCCAACATTTGAGTGGCAGTGATGACTGGGATTCCCCGTCGATTGGCTGAGGCAATCAGTCGCTTTTGTAAGATTGGTACATCCTCTGCTGGCAGTTCTACCCCTAAGTCACCCCTAGCAACCATCACCCCATCGCACAGGGAGATAATTGCCTCCATTTGCTCAATGGCTTCATGCTTTTCAATTTTGGCAACGACGGGTACCTGCTTGCCAGCACTGTTAATCAGTTCTTTGATTTCTAATATGTCCTGAGGATTACGAACAAAGGAGAGTGCTACCCAATCCACACCTTGATCCAAACCAAACATTAAATCTCGTCGGTCTTTATCGGTTAGAGCTTTGATGGATAGGTAGACACCAGGGAAGTTAACTCCCTTGTTATTTGAGAGGGGTCCACCGACGGTAACGGTACAGTGCAAGGCTCGTTGCTCTCGGTCTACCTCATCTACCCGCATCTCAACTTTGCCATCATCTAATAGGATGGTGGCTCCCGCAGGCACTTCGTCCGCTAGGGGTTCGTAGGTAACTGAACTGATTTCCTGTTTACCAACCATGGATTTGCTGGTTAAGGTGAAGCGATCGCCATTGTTGACAACAATGGAACCGTTTTCAAACCGCCCCAAGCGAATTTTCGGTCCTTGCAAGTCTTGCAGGATCGCTACAGGCTGATTGAGTTCAAAGGCCGTCTGGCGAATCAGGCGAATATTGCGCTGATGGTCTTCGTGGGTGCCATGGGAAAAGTTAAGTCGTAAAGTGGTGGCACCAGCTTGAATTAGTGCCTTGAGAACATCTGGGCTATTGCTCGCAGGGCCAATTGTGGCAACAATCTTTGTCCGACGTAGGGAATTTGGCGATTGCATAAACGTGAAAGGGATTAGGTTGGTTTCCCGAACAACACCTTAGCATGGCACATTACTGTTTTTTGTCTGATATTAAGTTTTCCTAAATATCTTTACAAAGACTTGTTATGAGTCATTAGTTATTAGTACCAAGCCAGGTTTAATAAGATTCGGTAAACATTCCCCAATCTACACTAAGTCCGGTTAGTGGGGGATGAATTTCCAGGCAAAAAATTTTTGTCGTAATCGAGTCGTAATCAATAAGATAGTATTGCAGGGTAAGCGCAAGAAAAATTGAGCCAAAATGTGATATGGAGTAAGGATTATGACAATAATAAGCCTTAATTCTCAGGACTATTGCATATTTATATCAATATTGTTGATAATAATGCGGCCTTATTGATTCTTGCGTTTCCCCTGGATAGTATTGGAAGAATTAGACTTAAGCAAAGTCAAACAGTTCACGAAAACTAAGGGTGCATTAAGGCCATAGGGAACGACAAAGGAAGCACTGATTACACCTTTGGCTTAGTCGAGGGGACTTCACGGGTCACTATTGCGGTATTGGATCCGGTAAATGCGGTTGTTGGCTTCTTCTGTGACGAGCAGACTGCCATCTTTTAGCACCAGCAACCCAACTGGACGTCCCCAGGTGGTTGGTCCTGAGGAATCGATCAGAAAACCAGTCAGAAAATCTTCATAGTAGCCTAATGGTCGTCTATCAGTTTTAAAGGGAACAAAGACAACCTTGTAACCGGTGCCTCGGTTACGATTCCAAGAGCCACGAAACGCTACAAAGGCACCGTTACGATACTTTTCTGGAAAGGTCTGTCCATCATAAAATTGTAATCCTAGTGCTGCTGAGTGCGATTGGAATAAAACATCGGGAGTTCGGGTTTGGGCAACCAGTTCAGGTTTAATGCTTTGACCATTGGTGGTTTGACGGGGATCGATCAGATGGGGGGCTAAATAGGCATAGGGCCAACCATAGAATTCCCCTTGGCGAATACGGGTGAAGTAATCAGGAACTAGGTCATCTCCGATCAGATCTCGTTCATTGACAGTAGTGTAAAGTTCACCAGTAATTGGGTGAAAGTCTAGGCCGACAGGATTACGTAAGCCATAGGCAAAGGTCTGTTGGTTTGAGCCGTCCAGGTTCATCACCTGTACCGATGCTCGGGGTAGGGGTTCCCTATCGACATTAGACCGTGAACCAATCGAGACGTAGATTTTGTTTAGGTTGGGAGATACTACCACATTGCGGGTCCAATGCTGGTTGTAGCCACCACCAGGAAGGTCAGCAATTTTTTGACCTTTGCCAGTAAGTTGCTCTTGACCTTTTGTGTAGGGAAAGCGGAGTACAGCATTAGTGTTGCCCAAGAAGAAGTATTGATCAGCAAAGGCCATGCCAAAGGGAATATTTAACCCATTACTAGCACTAGCAAAGGTTTTTTTGACATCAGCAACTCCATCACCATTGCTGTCGCGCAATAAACGAATACGATTTGCCCGAGTTTCTGTGACCAAGATATCCCCAGTGGGAGTAAGTGCTAGCCAGCGGGGACGGTCTAATCCATCAGCAAATACGTTCACTTGGAAACCCGCTGGTACTTTTAGGCTTGGGTTGGATGGCACTGCTACCACATTTGGAGGTCGAGAGGCGCTAGTAGTAGCAAAGGGTTGGGGTAAATCCTTCAGGGTAATTTTAATCGGTTGGGGTGTCAGAGGTTTGGTATCGATTAGGGTTTTTGTCAATAAAGCATTTGTTTGTGTAGGTGCCTGAGCAATTTGGGGAGATTCCTCAGACGAGGACTTTTGTAAAATCGGTGCAGCAGGTGCTTGAGTTGAGGTGCTGGTTGAAGCACAGGCTACTACCGTAGTCATCAGCAGTTGCAGGATCAGGAAACGTGGGAAATTCATGGTCAGGACCAAAGGGTGATTTGGGATTGATCGTGACATCCTCCTACACTAACGCTTCGCGTATAGTGTAGGCTTCCCATCTTCACAAACGGGTATTCCTGCCCAAAGCCACTTATCTAGGATTTCTCCCCCGACAGATCGACTATTTGACAGGCGGTTTCCATTTCCCGAATTGTCCACGGGTACTAATTCCAATCCTCGCCATCTAATCACCTGAGCAGCTGCATGATCTCTGTGGGCTGTGTAGCCGCATTCAGGACATTTATGCTCTCTAACGCTCAAATCTTTCTTCACTGTGGCCTGACACTCAGGGCAAGTCTGACTAGTTCCACGGGGGTCTACTCGTTTAAAGTAGTCGGGTAAGGTGAGAAATGTTACCATCTCTCCCTCCCCTAAGAACCGGACTTGAGACTTTCATACTCATCCGGCTCAAGCCTAATCAGGTATCCTGGTGAAGCTTCTTATGTTTGGCTTTGTGACAGTGACTATGTAGAATCTGTAGATTCTTAGTTTCACTGTTTCCGCCTCGCTTGATAGGTATGGTATGATGTACCTCGAAGTTATCATCGAGTTCGATAGGTAGATTGCAAATAGGACATATCCCTTTTTGGTGAATATATACCTTTTCGTATTTGCTACCTTTGGTAAATTTGGACTTCCCCCATTTAGTCTTCCTTTTCTTCCAATATTCTTTTAGGTCAGGGTCAAAGGGGGATGAGTTTCCTTTTACCTTTTCAAATCTGATAATAGGTACATCTTTGGCTGCGTTGACTAGGATTTCCTCTTTCTTTCTTTTTCCACTTGATATGGTGAAGAAGTTCAAGGTATCTTTGTCAATGGTTTTGAAGTATTTCCTCTTAATCCACTTCCAGGCTTTCTTTGGATGTTGTCTCTTTAGATACCTGTATATGGAATTGAGAATTTTATACCTTACATTGTTGAATGTTTTCTTGGAGCATACGAATCTGTAATAGTTTAGCCATCCTCTAATCTTCGGATTTAGCTTTTTGATTACATCTTCTGTATTTAGTGCCCTAGCTTCATTCTTGAGTATGCTACGAATTTCCTTTAAGAATCTCTTAACTTCTTCCTTGTCAGGTGTTATTATACATGAATAGCATATTTCCTCCCTGATTTTGGCGTTTGGGGTCGGGATTCTTATAGCATTTGGTTTTAGATTTTTAAGCATTTTTCGTGCTTTCTTCTTGTACCTCTTGCTATCTAATCTCAGGGTTTTTGTCTTTCTTTGTTGAATCTGGAACCCCAGGAAGGAAAAACCTTCTTCTATTATGTTTCTGATTTTGGTCTTTTCTCTGTTGAGTTCCAGCCCCCTTTTTCTTAGCCATTTTTCTACTCTGGGGATTATTTCTTCCAGGTTTTCTTTTGTTTGGCTGGTGATTACGAAGTCATCTGCGTATCTAGCAAATCTGTATTTATCTACCTCCTTTTTCTTATTTATGGTTTTCCCTCTACTTCGAGTTGTGTAATCTATCTTACATTTTTCGGATATGACTTCTTGGAGTCCATCGAGGGCTATATTTGCGCTTTTGTGGGCTGATGATTCCGCCTTGGGGTGTTCCTGAGTTGGTTGGATGGAATATCCTGTTATCCACGTATCCACATTTTAGCCATTTCTTGATTAGACTTCTTTTCGGTAGTCCTTCCAATTTATCCATGATGAAGCCATGAGATATATTGTCAAATGCTCCTTTAATATCTGCATCAAGAACCCAGTGGTGTGAGCTACCCTTTTTGAGGCCAGTGAACACTTCTTGGATGGCGTCGTGACAGCTTCTTCCAGGTCTGAATCCGTAACTATTGGGTTCAAAGCTTACCTCGAATACTGGTTCATATGCCATTTTTATTATGGCTTGACCTATTCGGTCTTTTATGGTTGGTATTCCTAAGGGTCTTTTCTTCCCATTTGATTTAGGTATATAGACTCTCTTGGTGGGGCTTACTTCACAGGGTAATCGCATTGAAAGAAAGTGATAAAATCACTGTAAATTGACCGAAAATTTGACAGTGAAAACTTGACAGTGTATCATAAGCCATGAAGAGCACTTAAGCCAAAGAAAATCTATCTAAGTACAACAGGGATATTGGATTTAAGCTATCAAAGAATATTCCTGACTTCTAAGGTATTCATAGAGAGAGTTTCCCTTAGAACCCCACCACTCTAGGACTCAGCTACACTCGCACTCAGAATTTTCATCAGAAAGCTATTGTCGATTCCGGCCCTGTAACGCTTCATTTTCAGACTCTGCTTCGAGGGTTCGCGCTTGAGCAAATTAACACTTAAACGGCGCAACAAACCTAGGTTTTCTGCTCCGTGACCCTGACGCACTCGACTGGCATCTTCCTTAAATGTGACATCGAGAACCCAATGTAAACTATTTTCAATACTCCAGTGGGAGCGAATCACCTGATTGTGCCACTGGGCATCCGCTTCCAAGCTACTGATGTAGAATCTAACCTCTGTGGTGGTTTTATTCCATAATTGCCTGTGAGTGCAAACCATCACCACCGTGGTTAAACCCAGCCACTGACTTTGGCGATGCAAAGATGGTAACTGATTTACTGGTACTGCCCAAACTTCGCGAGTTTCCAGGCGATGATGCCCACTTTCAGTAGTTCGATTATAGCTGTAGTCAATTCCCTGCCAATGTTGAGCTTGGGCTTGCTTGAACCAAGTTTTTACCTGCTGATTGAGCCTAGGGTGGTTACCTTTGAGAGCGAGGACATAATCCCCTTGTCCCTGTTTGATTTGCTGCGCAATTTCCCGTTGAGTGCCCATAGCATCCAAGGTTACTACAGCTCCCTTGAAATTGACCAACTTCAGGAGTAGTGGCACTGCTGTGATTTCATTGGACTTGCTCTGTACTTTTTGCTGTGCCAGCACTAACCCATGCTCACTACTCCAGGCACTTACACTATGTAGTGCTTTGAGCTTACTTTCTCTGTCGTAGGAGCCTTTTGCTGTCTTGCCATCTACATGAATCAGTTCCAGATTTAATTTCTCTGTAATGCTGCCGATCCAATCGAGGAAGCTGTGGTTTAGTTCCTCTGGCTCTAGCTGGGACAATACTCTTCCGAAGGTATCATGTGACGGAATACCATTGGGTATCTCGACAAATGTTTCTAGCCATTCTTGCTTTGCTTTTCCATAGGTTTCTATTCCTACAAATCCTTCTGCCCCTGAGAGTATGGCTAAGATGGCTATGGTGATAATTGCCACTAGACTATGAGCTTTCCTCGAACCCACTCTGGGGTCTTCGAGATCCTGAAAATGTTTGATTACGCTTTTTCTGAGGATTTCTACCTCTGGTTCTTCAAGGTCGGTCATAACGCCCTTGCCAAAGCCTTTTGCCATGATCAGTAAACGGGGAATGGGACTCTTAATTTCTCTGATGATAACTTGATAAGATCCTCCAAAACTGCTTCGATTGTTGCCAAGGCCGAGTTTGATTATCCTCTTTATTTCTTTTGTCAAGTACAATTTATACCAAATTCAATGCGATTACCCTGGCTTACTTCATTCCAGTTCCAGTTTTTCATTAGTCGGTTTTTCTCTTTGGTTTTGATGGCTACATAACCGTCTATTCCTGGAGTGTTCCTTCCTTTGTTTTTAACCGTAACTGTCTGTATTGCTAAGGCTAATGCTGACTTGCTATTTATAATTAGTTTCATCAGATTTTTCACCTTATCCCATCCGCTGCCTTTTAGTTGAGCTTCTTTGGTTGCCCTGAATATTCTTCTTTGAAGTTTGAGAACCTGTTTATTGATGACTTTCCAGTCTATCTCAGTCCAGTCCCAGACTCCAGTACCAGTATTGGTTCTACTTTTCATCGGGGTGAGTCTCTATTCCTCAATTCTTGGAACATTCTGATTAGACCAACCTGACGTCTGCTACCTCTCGGTATGATTCATAGGAATCTATATGTCCGGTTATGATTTCCCGTTGACTTTCGTCGTGACATCATTTGCTTTTTCAGGTCTCCTACTCCCTGTCAACCCTGGGCTTCTTTTGCAATCCGCTTTGCCATTTATTGGCGGTTGAAATTTCAGGGGTTACCGTGTTCATCAAGTGAAGTTTTCGATATCCCTTTAGGTTCATCCTTTGCTCCGGAGTTCTTCGTTGCATCAGATTGAGAAGGACACAATCCCCAATCACTTATTATCGAACTCGGTGCCCTTTTGGCTACAGTGTTTCAATCACGTTTCACTGTTCAAGCGTTACGAAGCTTTTATAGATGTTCACTTTCGTTAACCATTGGGTATCTTCCTGCTAGCACTTGCGGCGGTGTGATTCCGACCTTGGGTGCTACTTCCTGTATTTCTACAGGACTTTATCGAGAATCTGCACTCAGGTTCCGATTACTCTTCCCCCCTCATCTCGGCAGGCTGGAGGATGCACTCTCCAGAAAGCCATTTCAGGCTTTGGTTCAACTTGACGCTTTCACGTCGCGCACACCCACGCTTCCAAGCTACCCATTTGAGGAGATCTAAGAATTGACCAAAAGATGCATCAATGCAGTCTTTTCTTAGCATTCCTCGATTCAGTCCTATTGTGTTTAGATCTTCAGCAAAGATTGTCTCAGCCTGGTCACAGAGCAAATGTGCTGTTTTTAGATGGAAGTCTTTACGAGCGTTGGCAATCTTGTGATGCAATCTGGCCACCTTCAGTTGTGCTTTTTCCCAGTTGTTAGAACGCTTCTGTTTTTTAGCTGCTCTACGTTGTAGCAATTTCAGCTTACCTTGCAGTTGCTTGAAAAACTTAGGACGCTCAACTGTGAAACCATCTGAAGTTGTCAGAAACTTTTCTAACCCAAGGTCTATCCCTATTGCTCGGCCAACGGCAGGATGATCTGGGATATCAACTTCCATTGCAATTGATATCACAACATACCATTCTGTTTGTCTAGCCTTAGCCAGAACTCTAACCTGTTTGACTTGGAATCCAACAGGAATTTTTCGATGGAGTCGAATAGGAACTAGGCCAATTTTAGGAAGCTTGATATGTTCGTTTCCTACTGGATTTGACTTGAATTGCGGGAATAAAAACGACTTGTATTGACCCTTTTTCTTAAATCTTGGAAAACCAAATCCGCGCTTACGCATTGCTTCCCATGAATCATGCAACCTTCTAACGGTTGTCTGTAACACCTGGGAATGCACTTTAGCTAGAAATGGGTTGGTTTTCTTGGCTAATGGTAGATTATTTTGTTGACGGTGATAACTAGGAAACGGTGTATCGGCAGGAATAATGTACTCACTTTGCAAAGAACACCTATCCACAGGACATTTACGGCTTGCAATCCAGTCTTTTAACTCTCTTAGCGAATAGTTATAGACTCGTCTACAAGTCTCAAGCCATTCTTTCATGATCTGTTCTTGATTTTGACTTGGGTAAATCCTGTATGTGTAGTTAATTGTCAACATACTCTTATTATACCATAGAAAAAAACAATGGTAAATACAAATAAAGAGGGCATCGAAGAGACGAAACCTTAGAGAGTGGAGCCTTATTACAAAAGCCTTAACCCCTGGTTGACTGACAAATCTTGCTTTGTAGGTTGGGTTTCACTATGTTCAACCCAACCTACGTAAAATCAAGGGTTTGAGGAGTTTTGTCAGTCTAGGTCATCTGCTAAGCTGTTCAGCATTTAGATTGGGATACCCAAATTGGTCAAAGGGAACAGGGAACAGGGAAAAACTAATTTAAATGCACATCAGCTTAGTAGGTGTTGCCGGTTGCTGCTTAGAACCTTGGCCAAAAGGCCACGCTACGGGAACAACCCACCCTACACCGAACGCCACAAGCGAACAACCGGTTAACCTTGACCTTTCAGCCACGCTACGCGAACAACCCTATCTCCCCATCGCCTCCAGTTATCCGTACTTCAGGCAAAGCGTATCGATATATACCATATTTTGGTTATCAAAATATAAATAAATGTTGCAAGTATCCCCAAAATAGGTTAACTTATATTACAGAAGCTAACAAAACCCTAGGAGATCTATAACAATGACTCAAGAGCAAGAATCTAAGTTCGGTTTCACCAACTTTGCTGAAACCTGGAATGGCCGTTTGGCAATGCTTGGTTTCGCCATTGGCTTGGCTACCGAGTTGCTGACTGGTAACGGAATTCTGCAACAACTAGGTCTGATGTAATCGACCATAAGCAATAGGGCGCACACCGTGCGCCCCTAAAGTTGATTTGTGTTCTACTCGATATCTGAAGCGCTATGGTCAGTTAGCCTTGCAATTAAGTAGCCAAAAATCCTGCAGTTAAACCCTAAGGGCTGACCTACTAACCCCCTTTTATCTATTAGTAAATCTGATCGAAACTGCTTTCGATCAGATTTACTAATGACTAATGACTCATGTGAAAATAACTAAAACTCATAACTAATGTAAAAAGTGGCGCATACCGGTGATCACCATTACTAATCCCAGTTCATCTGCTGCCTGAATCGAGTCTTGATCTCGTAAACTACCACCCGGTTGCACAATTGCCTCAATCCCCGCTTTAGCAGCTGTCCGCACTGAGTCATCGAAGGGGAAGAATCCATCACTAGCAAGGATAGCGTTTTTGCTATTTTCCCCAGCCTGTTCTAAAGCTATATTGACTGCACCTACCCGATTCATTTGACCGGCACCCACACCTAAAGTTGTGCGATCGCGTGTCACGACAATGGCATTGGATTTAACATGCTTACACACCTTCCAAGCAAATAATAATTCTGCCATTTGGTCAGGAGTAGGTTGCTTTTGGCTTACCACTTGCCAATTCTCAGGATTATCCATGGCATCATCCGCAGCTTGTACCAGAAACCCCCCTGCAATAGCTTTCACAGTTTGCTTTGATCCCGTCTGTAAGTCTGGTAATAGCAACACCCTTAGCTTCGACTTAGCACTGAGAATTTCTTGAGCTTCTGGTTCACACCCTGGTGCGACTACACATTCTAAGAAAGTTTTCTTTAACGCCACAGCTGTAGCAGCATCAATGGGTTGATTTAATGCCACGATTCCACCGAAGGCAGAAATAGAGTCAGCATTGAATGCCTTCTGATAGGCTTGCGATAGGGTTTCTGCCAAGGCTACCCCACAAGGATTGGTGTGCTTGAGAATTGCTGCGGCTGGAGTGTCAGTAAATTCATTAATGATCCGCCGTGCAGCTTCTAAATCCACCAGGTTGTTGTAACTGAGTTCCTTACCCTGAAGTTTAGTGGCTGCAGCCCAACCTGTGGGAACTGTTCCGGATTGATACCACGATGCCGGTTGATGGGGATTCTCGCCATAGCGTAGAGATTGGCGCTGTTGTCCAGATAAGGTAAATCGTTTTGGTAGGGACACTGGATCTTCGTACCCGATCAGGTAGGATGCGATCGCATGGTCATAGGCAGCGGTATGACCAAAAACCTCTATAGCGCAAGCCTGACGGAATTCGATTGATGGTTGATTTCCATTCTGGCGCAACTCCTCTAAGTAATCCTGATACTGACTGGGATTACACAGCACTGTCAAGTGAGCATAGTTTTTCGCAGCTGCCCTCAGCAGTGTTGGACCACCGATATCGATAGTTTCAATTGCTTCTGCTAAACTCACGTCCGGTTTAGCAACAGTCTGTTCAAATGGATAGAGATTCACCACCACCAAATCAATGGGACGAATCTGGTTTGTCTCCATTTCTGCCACATCTTCGGGCAAATCTCGCCTTCCCAAAATTCCACCATGAATTCGTGGATGTAGGGTTTTGACCCTGCCACCCAAAATTTCTGGAAAGCCAGTGTAATCAGACACTTTCGTTACCGGCAAACCTTCTGATTGCAAGGCTTTAGCCGTTCCGCCACTGCTGATTAAATCAAATTCCAATTCTTCTACTAGCTGACGGGCAAAGTCGATTAGTCCAGTTTTGTCAGATACACTCAGCAGTGCCAGATTTGCCATTTCAAACAATTTTACAAAAAGTCAACCGAATTCTGAATTATCAATTCAGAATGCAGAATTATTAGTTGCTAAATTCAGGATTCAGCAACTTAATAATTCAGAAATAGTTCAGAAATATTCCACCTTACTTCTGGATTATGGATTCTGCACTCTGAATTTTTTTTTTAAATTGTCAAGAGGTTTTTTAGGGTAAATTTCAATAATTCAGCGAACTAAGTAGGTACTTATATTTAATTAGCTTACCTACCAATACCGAATGAATTATTTCCATCTTTTACCCATTCTTCCTAATTACAACGGATGGAAAAGTAGATCAGGGAAAAAGCGGTTAAATTCAATCAAAATTCCAGCCGTAACGGTCATCCAAAGAGCCAATAACACTGGTGCTAGGGACAAATACTTAACTAAATCCTGCATGGAACATTCTCCTAAAATCGATAACTATTTCAAGACATCTTGGCACATCAAGATAATGCCCTGTCTATAAAGCGCGAAAATTTGATTAGCGAGAACGGCAGTAGTTTTTAGCTAACTTTTCAGTGCTAAAAGCGTTCCCGCGAGCGAGTCTAAGTATGATTGCTAGCGTGGTGAGACAGGAATCTCATCATCTTTAGCAAACATTTCACCAGTGGTGATTTCTTTGAATGCTAACAAAGGCCATGAGGCAGCCATTAGCATCTTACTAACTGCCAAGGGGACATCAATGATGACTTCTTTGTCTTCTGGGTTCTTACCCTTTTGAATCGCTTGTAGATAGCTGCGACCTGCCCAGCCAATCCAGCCAGTGATATAGAGGAAGAGTAAGCTAGGAATGAGGAAGTCACCCATATGGGAGAAACGACCATCCACAATCAAGTGAGGATATCCCTCATCACCACAAAGTGCTTGAGAATACCGCTCAAATCGGTTCGCCCCGGAATTGGGGTTAGCTGTAGTGTTTAGGAATTCAGCCTTCCGGGCTTGGAATGCAGCAGACTCACTACAAGGGGTGAGATGATCCAAAGAAGCAGAGGCTGGGCTGATGGCGCAAAACCACACAGAGACGGCAAAAATTAAAGCTAACAATCGTCGCATAGAAAGTGTCTCCTTTTGTTAAGAAACAAAAAGTTTTTTGTACAAACCAAAAGATCAAATTATTTGTACACTCAGGCAATCTTACTCTGAGCCGTGTATCTAGTAAAGTTTAATTAACTAAAAGTAGTGTTTCAATAAAGGTCATTGGTGAATGGCTTGTGTTTTAGCAATAGAAACCAGTTGTGATGAAACAGCTGTGGCGATTGTTAAAAATCGTAAATGTTGTAGCAATATCGTTACTTCCCAAATTCCTATGCATCGGCAGTATGGCGGTGTGGTGCCAGAGGTAGCATCCCGTAGCCATCTAGAAACCATCAATAATGCGATCGCGCAAGCCCTAGAAGCAGCTCAACTGGACTGGGGCGCAATTGACGGCATTGCTGCTACCTGCGCTCCCGGCTTAGTGGGCTCTCTACTAGTGGGGGTCACAGCTGCCAAAACTCTGGCCATTGTCCACCACAAGCCGTTTCTGGGTGTCCATCATCTAGAAGGTCATATTTACGCCACCTATCTCAGTGAGCCAGAACTAGAACCACCATTTTTGAGTCTGTTGGTGTCTGGTGGTCACACTAGCTTAATTTATGTCAAAACCTGTGGTAGCTATGAGATACTGGGCGCAACCCGTGATGATGCTGCCGGTGAAGCCTTTGATAAGGTAGCACGATTATTAAAGTTAGGCTATCCCGGAGGACCAGCTATAGATAAGTTAGCACGAGAGGGCAATCCCAAAGCCTTTCCCTTGCCAGAAGGTAAGATTTCCCTTGCTAGTGGTGGTTATCATCCCTATGACTCCAGTTTTAGCGGCTTGAAGACAGCGGTGCTAAGGTTGGTGCAAAAATTCGAGCAGGAACACTCAGAAATTCCAGTGACCGACATTGCTGCCAGCTTTCAGGAAACCGTAGTGCGATCGCTTACCAAGCGTACCATTGCTTGTGCTCTCGACTATGGTCTGGACACGATTGCGGTTGGGGGTGGGGTGGCTGCTAATAGTCGATTGAGACAACAGTTGCAAGCTGCAGCAACTGAGCATAATTTGCGAGTTATTTTCCCTCCCCTGAAGTTTTGTACCGATAATGGCGCAATGATTGGCTGTGCCGCAACTGACCATTTAAATCAAGGACATACTTCCCCTTTAACTTTGGGGGTGCGATCGCGAATGCCTATCACTAAGGTGATGGAACTTTATTCAGAGGTTTAAGAGGTTGAAGGTTTAAGAGGTTGAAGGTTTAAGAGGTTGAAGGTTTAAGAGGTTGAAGGTTTAAGAGGTTGAAGGTTGAACGCGATCGCGTGGCCTTTTGGCCAAGGTTGAAGAACCTGCTAACCTGTAACCTGCTAACCTCTAACCTGCTAACTTTTAAAGTTATTGCACAAGTACAATCGGGATGACAGGATTTGAACCTGCGACCCCTTCGTCCCGAACGAAGTGCGCTACCAAACTGCGCTACATCCCGATAAAGTCATAATTTAAGATTTCATCTATTTTATCATGCCTTAGGGGCAATCCGCCCCTAGCTTGTTAGGATCAAGATTAAAGTAACGTAACTTAAATTTATATATATATATAGTTGGAGTATAACCAAGAGTGGTAGTTAAACCAGAATGGTTGCGAGTCAAAGCGCCCCAATGGCAGCGTGTCGGCAATATTAAAGAAACCTTAAGAGATTTGGATCTCAATACTGTCTGTGAAGAAGCCTCTTGTCCCAATATCGGAGAGTGCTTCAATGCTGGTACTGCCACCTTTTTAATTATGGGACCAGCCTGTACCCGTGCTTGTCCCTACTGCGATATTGACTTTGAGAAAAAACCCAAAGCCCTTGACTCCACTGAACCCACACGGCTAGCAGAAGCCTTGCAGCGCATGGGTTTAAATCATGTAGTTATTACCTCTGTCAACCGGGATGATTTACCCGATGGTGGAGCTTCCCAGTTTGTACAGTGCATTGAAGCCATTCGCCTGGTCTCACCTCATACCACTATTGAGGTTTTAATCCCAGACTTGTGCGGGAACTGGGATGCCCTCGAAACAATTCTTCAAGCTAAACCGGAAGTCCTCAATCACAATACAGAAACAGTACCCCGACTCTATCGGAAAGTACGGCCTCAAGGGGATTATCAGCGTTCCCTTGAATTACTGATGCGGACGCGAAACTTGGCTCCATCGGTTTACAGCAAATCTGGTATAATGGTAGGTTTAGGAGAAACTGATGCGGAAGTCCGGCAAGTCATGGCGGATTTAAGGCAAGTAAACTGCGACATCTTAACTATTGGTCAGTATCTTCAACCCACTCAAAAACACCTAAAAATTTCTGAATTCATAACCCCTAAACAATTTGATACCTGGAAAGAGTATGGTGAATCCCTCGGTTTCCTGCAAGTTGTTTCCTCTCCCCTCACCCGCAGTTCCTATCATGCCGAGCAAGTTCGAGAATTAATGCAGCGGTATCCCCGATGAACGCTTTCATGGTTGCAAAACAATTGAAACTAACAACTAACCAAGAAAGCGTTTCTTATACTGATCAGGTAAATTCAATGTTCTTACCCCTACTCCCTACTCCCTACTCCCTACTCCCCAGGGCGAAAGCACCTCACCTAATTGAGAACTGCAATAACAAATAACAAATGACCAAAATAACTATAATCGGAGCTGGTGTTTGGGGTACAGCCCTCAATAGCCTAGCCTCTCAAAACGGTCATCAGGTTTGTTTGTGGTCCCGTCGGAGTCAGACAAAATTAGCAGATGCCATAGAATCTAGCAGTATTATCCTTTCTGCTGTTTCCATGTCGGGGGTAAATTCTGTAGCGCAACAGCTAAAGGGGTTATCAGTATCTCCTGAGGTGATATTGGTCACAGCGACTAAGGGGTTAGATTTGCAAACCACCCGTACTCCCTCCCAAATCTGGCAAGCTGAATTTCCCAACAATCCTGTAGTCGTGCTATCAGGTCCTAATCTCTCCAAAGAAATTAAACAAGGACTCCCAGCCGCTACAGTAGTAGCTAGCACAGATGTAAAAGCAACTCAGATACTACAACAGGCGTTTTCTTCGCCAAATTTCAGAGTTTACACCAATCGAGACCCCCTCGGTGTAGAACTAGGGGGTACCCTGAAAAATGTGATGGCGATCGCATCTGGAACCTGTGATGGTTTACAACTAGGAACAAATGCCAAAGCAGCTTTACTAACCCGTGGACTTACAGAAATGATCCGTATTGGTGAAGATTGGGGTGCTAAGG
This sequence comes from Moorena sp. SIO4A5, assembly GCF_010672005.1. NCBI lineage: Bacteria > Bacillati > Cyanobacteriota > Cyanophyceae > Coleofasciculales > Coleofasciculaceae > Moorena > Moorena sp. SIO4A5. Next base: position 19,593 of record NZ_JAAHHZ010000046.1, read on the forward strand.
TAGAAACATTTTACGGTTTGTCGGGACTAGGAGATTTACTGGCAACCTGTAGTAGTAGCCTCAGTCGCAATTATCAAGTTGGTTATCAGCTCGCTCAGGGTCAGAAACTTGCAGATATTCTCGCCAACTTGGAGGGAACAGCAGAAGGGGTCAACACTACAAAGGTTGTGATGGAACGAGCTAAGCTCAAAAGAATTTCAGTACCCATTACTTATCAAGTCCATCGATTGCTCCAAGGGGAGATTACCCCCCAAGCTGCTGTTGAAGCTCTAATGCTACGAGATACTAAGCCAGAGTAAGGAACCTGACTGAGTTGTTATATCATGTCGGGATAATTACCCTTAATAAAAATATCCCCATCTCCCCATCTCCCCATCTCCCCATCTCCCCATCTCCCCACCCTCCCTCTAATTATGGGTATTCAACCTGACTTGATATTACCCTTGCTCCCTGACTGCGAAAGCTCTCCTGCTCCGGAAGCTCGCCTGCTTTAAAACTCAGACAGGAAAACTCAGACAAAAAACTGCGACATTTTGCTGTTGTCTATGACAAAAAACTGAGACAAAAATTGAGACATTTTGCTGTTGTCTATTAGGCATCCTGAAAATATAGAATCTTTAGAGACATGCCACTGCTTGAGCTGAAGCGACTGGATCAATAGATTGTAATCTTTTGTAAGGTTTTATAAAGTTTTGTAATATCATTACCAATCTGGCCACATAGCTGGGTGGCAATAATATTTCATAACTCTGGTAATTCGGCAATAATTTGGCAATTTTGAACTATGTGTATGCACTTATTCATAAGTTCGTTGTTTCTTCAAACCCATTCCAGCAGAGGATATCCGCAAGTAGCTTGCCTACTGCTTAGTCCCTGATACCCATAAATAAAATTTTTTCTTGAATTAGCGAGAATATTTCTGGAATCGCCATGATGCCCACTGTAGATTAATACAGCTTTTGACCAAGGTCTCTATTTACCTATAGAGTTACTTCTAAAATAGCTCAAATCAATAGCTTAAATCAGGAAATCCCGTTCCTTTTGCCATCTATAAACCTTCAGCCCTTACGGGCAAGGTTGGGTGGAGACATCGGGTGAACCGTTAGCTACGGATACTAATAAGGGCTACCAGGGATAACCGGTAAGTCTTGCCGGAAAAAATTTATTTTAGTAACTGTTTCTCCGGTCATCATGGGTGGGAATTCTAGTACTAAGTGTGACAAACACAATTCCGTGTTGTCACTGGTTGTAATCGAGAGATCATTATGCCAGCCACTCCTTTCTATGCCGACACAGAATTAGATCACGAGACTTCTGCCTATAGCTTTGAGCTTAATGGCCCAAGGGACGATGGGGAAGGATCAGTGGATGACTTAGTTGATGTGGAGATTGAGGGTGCAGACGCGGCTAGCTTAACTAAAAATAGCACCCGTCGCACCACCGACCTAGTTCGGTTATATCTCCAGGAAATTGGTCGGGTTCGTCTACTGAGGCGAGATGAGGAAGTCTCGGAAGCTCAAAAAGTTCAGCGCTACATGAAACTACTACGGCTGCGCAATAAGTCGGCTATATCCGAAGATAAAGTCATGGAGCGCTTTGTCCACCTGATTGAAACCCATGATCGTCTAGCGTCCCAGTTAGGTCACCGTCCTTCCTTGGAACGGTGGGCAACGGCTGCAGGAATTGACGTTTCTCAACTTAAGCCGAGTATGTCAGCTGGAAAACTGCGTTGGGCAGAGTTAGCCGAACTGACATTCAAAGAGCTAGAGCAGGTACAAGCTGAGGGGCTCCAAGCTAAGGAACACATGATCAAAGCTAACCTACGTCTGGTAGTGTCAGTAGCGAAAAAGTATCAAAACCGTGGCTTGGAACTTCTAGACTTAATTCAGGAAGGAACTCTGGGATTAGAGCGAGCGGTTGAGAAATTTGACCCGACCAAAGGCTACCGATTTAGCACCTATGCTTACTGGTGGATCCGTCAAGGAATCACCAGGGCGATCGCTACTCAAAGCCGTACTATTCGCCTGCCAGTTCACATTACTGAAAAGCTCAATAAAATCAAAAAAGCCCAACGGAAGATTTCCCAGGAACGTGGCCGCACAGCAACCATTGATGATATTGCTGTGGAATTAGAGATGACTCCGGCTCAGGTACGAGAAGTATTACTACGAGTACCTCGCTCTGTTTCTTTGGAAATTAAAGTTGGTAAGGAACGAGACACCGAACTGGGAGATTTACTCGAAACTGAGGAAACCTCTCCAGAAGAAGTGTTGATGCGAGAAGCCTTACAACGGGATTTACAGCAACTCCTAGCCGATCTAACCAACCGTGAACGGGATGTGATTCGGATGCGGTTTGGCTTGGGAGATAACCAGCCTTACTCTCTAGCTGAGATTGGTCGCGCTTTGGATTTATCTCGGGAGCGGGTACGCCAAATTGAAGCTAAGGCTTTACAAAAGTTGCGGCAACCCAAGCGCCGTAACCGAGTTCGGGATTATCTGGAAGCTTTGAGCTAATCCCTTGGTGACATATTCCCACACTTACCTATAACTTACCTATTAGGGAAGTGTGGGCTTCTTGCCAATCCTATCCTAGCTATCACCCTAGCTATCCCTTGTCCTAGAGTTCTAGTTATTGAAAATTTATTGTATTTATAAATACCTGAGGTTAAATACCTGAGGGAGCACCCCGATCTATTTCTTTGTTAGTGGACTTGAGCTGACTTAAAAATAGGCTACCCGGGCATCAAATCCTTGCGATCGCAATTCATAGGAAAGACTTTCGGCCTCACTACGGCTAGAAAAGGCTCCAGCATTAAAATAACGGCCTCGATTGTCCTCAGATATAATATCATCGTCTGATATAATTCCACTACTTAGCTTGATCTGATTTAGTACTTTATCATTATGAATCGGGATCACCACCACATAGCGATTCTTCTCAGTTTCAGGATTGATATCAATAAATCCCAATGCTTGCAGGGTTTGTAAATCAGCTATCCCGGTTGGAAGTAGATTATTATTACGTATCTGAAATTTAAACACTGCATCCTCAGTTTGTTCGCCATATCTCCCATCAACCGGACCGGGATTAAACCCCCGAGATCTCAACGCTTGCTGAAGCCGTTTTACCTCTGGACCACGATCGCCTGGTCGTAGTTCACTGCTACGGATAGGAGTACCAAATGCTATCGGTTCTTGACTGCTAAAGTCAGCAGGAGGAAGAGGCATCTCCCCAGGCAGGAATCGAAACGGTTGTGATTGAGTAACTAATGCATTAGATAGTTCTGCTCTAGTTTGTGATCCCACAATCCCATCCGCCCTGAGACCATAGTCTGTTTGGAATCGAATCACTGCTTGTTCTGTAACTGGACCAAAGTAACCGGTTGGGTCGGCATTGAAATACCTCAGTTCTCTTAACTGTCGCTGCACTTCCGTAACCGCTGATCCACGAGACCCTCGTCTGAGTCCAGATTGATTAAGATTCCTACGGGATGGTGCTACTCTGGTTTGCGATGGAAAGAGTGTTGCTCTGGTTCGTGGTCCGACTTCCCCATCAGCAGGAAGCCCCTTGTCTCGTTGGAACCGAATCACAGCATTTTTAGTAATTGAACCAAAATAGCCAGTTGGTTGCCGATTGAAATACCCAAGTTCTCGTAAACGACGCTGAACCTCTGTTACATCGGCTCCCCTACGACCTTCCCGCAGCACCCTTTGGGCTAGGGCTTCTTCTGCCATCCCCACAATGCTAAGTGTGGCAACTAGCAACAGTAAATAAATCCGATGGTGAGTAACTAGCTTATACTCCTTCAGCCACTGAAAAAATGTTTGATTCGACTCCGTCAAAACCGCAGGAGTATCTGCAAGTTCTTCTTCGCTTAAGGCAAGATGAAGATAGGCAAGGGTCTCCATGATTCTTCCAAGGAAACTGTTACCGTTAGTTTAACAAATCACAGTAGACCATTGGTAATGTTTCGGACAAGAGAATCTCAGAAATTTTACGTAATCCGATAGTAAAGCATGTAGTTATAGAGCAAGACTCTTACCAAAACAGAGCAATTCTCCTCTTTTACCATAACGCAATAGTTTTAACTCATGACCACTATTCGTCACTGGAGTACGTTTTTCCCCCTGCTAGCTTTAGTTTTGAGCAGTTTAGGGGGAGTAGACGCTAGGGCTACCGTAATTCCCAGCACCAATTCCGCCAACACCATACCATCGGCAACACCAACCCAAGCCCAGACTCAAGGGAAATTTCAACTGGCTCAGGAATTGATGGGTGAATGTCGCGCCGCTGCTGAGTCAATGTTTATCTACAAACAGCGATCAACCTCTAACCCAATTAGAACCTTAGACCTTAATGAACAAGTTATTCTGGCCGAAAACAAGGTTAGCAAAGATGGTTGGATCGCGATCAAATTCCCCATTAATGGATTTGTCCAAGCCCAAGATCTGAAGTTCTGTCCGGGGACAGGAGGAGTACGCCCTACTCAAACACAATCTCTCTGCCGCCAAGCTGCTAAGTCAATGTTTATCTACAAACAGCCATCAATCGAACCAATCAGAACCTTAGAGCCTGATGAAGAAGTTATTCTGGCCGAAAACAAGGTTAGGAAAAATGGTTGGATAGCGATCAACTCCCCCGTTCCTGGATTTGTCCGAGCTAAAGATCTCAAGTTCTGTCAGCAGACATTAAGAGTAAGCACTAATCAAAGACAATCTCTCTGTCGCGAAGTTATATATAAAGGTAATGATGGTATAGCTGTCCGTAGACAACCGGATATTAACTCTTCCCGACTGGGTCTTGTCTCCTATGGAGTGGAAGTAACACTGGTCAACCGTCCGCCTCAAGAGCAATTTGTTAAGGACTCCCAAGGGCGCGAGTGGGCAAGAATAACTTATCCTGTTAATGGATGGATGTCTAACGGGTTTCCTCGTAACGGTGATCAGAATCTTGTGGTTTGTTCCAATTAGCCCACTACTGAATTAGCAAGTTGTTAATTACTTATTATAGGACTTTTATTTATACCAAGTCAGCCTGATGTAACAAGGCACCAACTAAGCCAGCCATAGCAGTAATTCCTATAGCAATCATTGGGTGTTGACCTTGGCTGACAGCAAAGGAAGTGACAATCCCTGCACCCAAAGCAGCAGTCACAGCAGCACCCAAAAGATCTTTATTTGTATTTTTATTGTACATAAACCTGTTAGCCAGAAATTCAGTTAGGTAGAAATTTAACTTTTTTGGTGGTGTTAAAAGTTAGTTTCATAACCTTATCATTCTGGATTCTGGCGTTAAAGCTAGATCGGCAATATCGCAATCAAGATTAATATTTAGCTAATTTTCTTAACAATAACCAGACTTGTTAAGTGTGGACTGTTGCTCCAAACTATTAATCTATTGATTAGTCTATTTTTTTGACATTACCTGCTTTAACCCAACCTTTTTGGTCACTACCAGGCAAGCGTACTCTCTGCCATCGCTTATCATCACTGTATCCGAGGATGATCAGGGTCTGATTGTAGCCAATACCACCAATGCGTTGAGCGTTCAGGCTAGGGGAGTCCCTCAGAATCAACCCCTGTGGCCAGGTAACACTGGCTCGATAAGCACCCGGTTCTAGTTTTGGTAAAGGACTAGGACTAGGAATGGGTTTGGGAGTAGTTGCTGGTTTAGACTCCCCAGATGAACTGGTGGGCTGAGCTTTTGGTGATGGTGAGGTCTTGGGTCGCTCCTCAGCAAAGACAGGTTTTTCAGGCTCAGCTGCTAGTTTAGTAAAGAAGTAATATACTGTACCAACAGCAGCACCTGTTAAGATGGCAATGCCGAGAATAAAACCAATGATAAACTGAGCTATCTTGGACAGACTCATGGGAAGCTATTAAAGATAAAGGTTGAAGGTTGAAAGGTTGAAAAGTTTAAGGTTGGAGGTGGTTAGGTTGAAGGTTGAAAGGTTGTTCGCGTAGCGTGGCCTTTTGGCCAAGGTTAACAGGTTGTTCGCGTAGCGTGGCCTTTTGGCCAAGGTTAACAGGTTGAAGGTTGTTCGCGTAGCGTGGCCTTTTGGCCAAGGTTGAAGGTTGTTCGCGTAGCGTGGCCTTTTGGCCAAGGTTAACAGGTTGTTCGCGTAGCGTGGCCTATTGGCCAAGGTTAACAGATTGTTCTAGCAACAGTTAATGATAAAATTCTAAATTAATCTAGTTGACATTAATCGATAGCGTCGATCCTACTTATCAGGTCAAGTCAATTTTATTAGCCCTACTCCCTACTCCCTACTCCCTACTCCCTACTCCCTACTCCCTACTCCCTACTCCCTACTCCAATTAACCCAGGATGAAGTCTCTGACCCAATTGAGAACTGCTATATATAATTAATTACTGGAGTTGGCGCTGAATGCGATCATTTAAGGGAGTATTGCGAGAAGCCATACGAGCTTTTCCGGCAGCTGCCCAATCCTGTAAGAATTGGATTTGCTCTTGGGCTGTCCGTGCTAAGGGGATAATTTGGCTAGCGGCTTCGAGAATATCATCTGTGGTAAAGTCTCGGTTTTGGCTAAAGCCGATGTGCATGGCTTCGATCAGGGTCTGCTCAATTTCTGCTCCGGAAAAATCAGGGGTTTCGTAGGCTAATCGGTCTAAAGCGTAACTCTTGAGATTATGAGGTCGCAGCCGGGATAGGTGTAGGTCAAAAATAGCACGACGTTCTTCCTGGTTGGGCAAACCAACAAAAAAGATTTCGTCAAATCGACCCTTGCGGAGCATTTCTGGGGGTAAGGCTTGGATATTGTTGGCAGTAGCTACCACAAATACTGGGGATTTCTTCTCAGCTAACCAGCTAATAAAGGTACCAAAGACACGACTGGTTGTGCCTGCATCCCCTTTAGAGGATAGACCAGAGAAGGCTTTGTCAATTTCATCAATCCAGAGGATGCAGGGAGCGAGAGCTTCGGCTAGCTGAATCATCTGCCGAGTACGGGATTCTGATTCCCCTACTAAGCCACCAAATAGACGACCGACATCTAAACGTAGCAGGGGTAGGTGCCAGTGGTTTGCGATCGCTTTTGCAGTTAACGATTTCCCAGTTCCTTGAATCCCCACTAATAGTAAACCACGAGGATGGGGTAAGCCGTATTGTCGGGCCTGTTCTGTAAATGCTCCACCTCGTCGCAGTAGCCAGTCTTTGAGGTTGTCTAAGCCACCTATGTCTGAAATTTTTTCTTGGGTTGGGTAGAACTCTAGGATTTGGGTTTGCCTAATGGATTGACGCTTTTCTTCTAAAATTAGTTCCACATCTGAAGGTTGGATGGCATTATTAGAGGCAATCCCACGAGCTAGGACCCGACGAATTCTTTCTAAGGAAAGACCAAGAGCCGAGCGCACCAGCTCATCAATGATTTTTTCAGTCAGATTTTGACCCGTTGCCCCCAACAAACGTTTCACCTCAGCTTTAATTTCCGATGCGGTTGGTAAGGGGAATTCCAGCACTGTCAGCACTTCGGTTAAATCCGAGGGGACGGACACTTGGGGGGTAACGATAACTATATTCTTAGGCTGGGATTTGAGGGTACGTGCCAGATTTCTGAGTTTACGAGCAACTGATACATCTTCTAAGAATCGGTGAAAATCTCTTAATACAAAGATGGCAGCAGCACTTTCGCCAATTCTATCTACAAATTCTAAGGCTTGTAAGGGATTGCGGCGTCCAAAGCCGATATCATTAGGATTTCCTTGGTAACCATCCACAAAATCCCAGATATAGACACCACGATTACCCAAACGTTTAGCGGATTGCTTGATCGCTGTTTCTACTCGCTCTTCTTCTAGAGTGGGAATATATAACAAAGGATAGCGAGCACGTAGCAGAAGCTCAAACTCGTCATTGAAATTCATATAGCAAAGGGAACAGGGAACAGGGAATAGGGAACAGGGAGTAGGGAGCAGGGAGTAGGGAGCAGGGAGTAGGAACCCGTGGCGAATTAAATTACGGGTCAAGCGCACCTAAGCGGCCAAAGGGGGTTTCCCCCAGTCGTGCTTTGCCGTGGTTTCCCCCATGAGCGACTGCATTAAGACGGGAATATGCCATCAAAAATTATGACAATTCCTACATGGATTTTTATATAGCGTTTCTCGCAGTTATGAGGTAAGCTTTGCAACCTCAAAGTCCCCCTTATTAAGGGGGATTTAGGGGGATCAATTTATACCTTATGGGATATAGAATTCCTATATAGGAGCCAATTACTCAAAAAGTTAATGCTATAAATAAATATTTAAACCTTAAACATAGCATTTTTTATTTCCAATAAACTTGGATAAAGGCTCTGCTGCTAGTAACTCCCTGACCAATTTCCCCTTCAGCATTATACTACCAGGCAACTCACTATCCAGGAAGTTTTCTCTTCAGGGATTCTAGAGCCCCCCAACGTTGATCCCGTAGTTGATCCCGTAACTCTGCTTCACTGTTATTCTTAATCTGGATACCTATACATTCTTGGTCACACAGCTGCCGTGGCGGAATTGCCAGACATAGTTGTTCGTATAACCAAGTGTCTGGATAAAAATACCCCTGAGCTGGAAGGGTTTCTTGTAAATCATCCCAAGTTATCTCCTGCTCTAGGGATACATCCGACAGTTGGTCAGCTGAGGAAGCTAACCAAACTAATTCGGATGTATCGATGCTTAGGCGGTGGTTGTACTGTTTTAAGCAGCGGTGACAAGTCAAGGTAATGATCGTTTCTGCTTGAGCACAGACCTCCAGGTAATTTCCTTGATGAGCCACTTGCACTTGACCTCGAACTGGGGTCAGTGTCTGTAAATCCACCAAGAATTGATTGACCGGAGTTACTTCTGTGTGCTCTGGTAATTTGAGCAACTCAGGAATATATATCGCCTCCATAATGCTTATCCTTTGCAGTTGACTGTTAAGCGTTGATGGTTAACCTTGAGCTTCTCAAACACTCATAGGACTTACGCATTTGCCCCCTAAATCCCCCAATATTGGGGGACTTTGACATCATTACCCCCCAATATTGGGGGGCTAGGGGGGCGAAATCCACTTAAGCGCGTAAGTCCTGACTCAGCAAAAAGCGACCATTTATAGACTTAAATAGTTATATAGAGTTAATGCATTATGTTAGCCAGGTGATGGGAAGAATCCCAAGTGCAATCAGCAGTGAGAGGGGTAAAACTCTTAATCTGTCAATACCTGCGACGCACCACCAGTCGTCGGTCTGGCTCTTGCCCTCGACTAAGAGTTTCTAAATCCTCAAAAGCCTTGAATAGGGTATGGACTTGACGCCGCTCTGCTGCCGATAGGGATTTCAATTCAAATTCTTTCCCGGTCTGACGGACTTTCATAGCAGCGTGTTCAGCGATCGCTTGAAGTTCCACTTGCCGTCTGGCTCGATAGCTATCGATATCGATAACGTAAACGGCTTGTTCTTCCTCTTCATGACCCAAGTTAAGGAGGGAATTTGCTAAGTACTGGATAGAATCGATAACTTCCCCTTCCCGACCAATTAAAGTTTGAGTGTCTTTCGAGGTCAGTTGACTATTATCGATTGTCAACCAGTAGCTGGGTCGCTCTCCTAGGGGAGCGTCACCATCAGCTACCTCTATACTGGCGGGCAATCGAGATAAGCGCAGGAGTTCTTCTAACCACTCTTTACCACGCTCCTGATGTTGATTTACCATACTAACTTGATGCTTTTTTCTTTGAACGCTTGGGCTCAAAAGGCAATGCCTCTCGACCCTCTCCAGACTTAGCTGCTTGTCTTTTTGCCTCTTTTTCCTGCTGCTCAACTATTTCTTGCAAATTCTCTGGCAGAGGTTCTCTCGAGAGAATGAAAGTCTGGATAGTTTGAAATATATTAGCTACAACAATATACATCAATACCCCAGCTGGCAGGGGAAAGAATAAGAACATGCCAGAAAACAATACTGGAGTAATCTGATTAACTACCTTTTGCTGGTCACCGGCTTGCCCTGCACCTGCACCTGAACCAGACAACAGCTGGTTGACGTACAAACTGATCCCAAAGAATAGAATCATACCTACGATATCCCAGTGGATAGTGCCATCGTCATCAAAAGCACCCACTCTTCCTAAAGCATCAATAAATAGAAAGCCTTTGTTAGCAGCTATTCCCGTTAAGGTTCCCTGAAGCTTTACCTCTCCAGGCATCAGGGCTTCTAGTGTCCCATCTTCAAGAATACGTAAGCGGTCTTCTCCGTTGACTATTTGCCAAGTGGGAGTGATATCGGTTTCTGGATGCTGAGCAATTAGTTGATTTAAGGGTTGACCTTCAACAGTTTGAAACTCTACTTTGGTTTTTTCCCCAACTACCAGCTTATTTCCTGCCGGAAGTAGGGCGATGACTGGTTCATGTAAGCCATCGGTAATGTAAATATTTTGGGGTTTGGTGGTAAAGACTTTAGGCTGGATATATTCCAGCTGTTCTTGGGGAAAAATTTGTAAGTTGACGTCGTAGTTAATGTTTGCAAAGGGTGATCCCCGCAAGGTGGCAAATAGGGCAAACAGAACCGGCATTTGTACCAACAGTGGCAAACAACCGGCTAGGGGGTTGCCAAACTCTTGAAACAGCTTACTCATTTCTTCCTGCTGTTTAGCCGGGTCATCCTTGTAGCGCTCTTTTATTTCGTCTTGCCGCTTCTTCATCAAGGGTTGGGTGACTTTCATGCGCCTCATGTTGCGAATGGAGCCAGCATTAAGAGGGAAGAGGGCAAAGCGAATCACCAGGGTCAAGGCTATTATGGCTAAACCATAGCTAGGCACAATCCCGTAAAAGAAATCCAGGATTGGCAGCATGATGTTGTTGGAGATAAATCCGATACCAAAGTCCATTCGTTTGACGTTAACCTAGGCGCTATTGTAAAGTTTTCTGTGTCTAATGTAACTAATCTCCGTCCCTATGCGGTTCGGGTTTCCGACTTTTATCAGGTATATCTACTGACATCAAGGAGTTGAACCGATTTTGGTGGCCAGATGTAGGAAAGGGAAGACTAGATCAGGGCAAGTGACCGATGTCAAGGTTTTCTTGGCAATGTTCTGTCTACATCATTTTGATGGCACTAACGGCTTTGCCTGTTTTGTCTGCTGCTCGTTCGGCAATGTAGTCGTAAATTTCTCTAAACCGGGGTATTGCCCGCATTTCCAAACGGCTACCATCTTTTAGGGTAACGACAATATCTCCCCAAGTTCCTATACCACGGGGAACTGTGGCAATCTTTGAAATTTCAGAATAGATCACATCTGAGCGATCGCGTCCCCGCCAACCCCCAGTTATTGATATGCGGCGGCTGGTAATCCGATACCGTAGCCATAGAGCCCTGACAATAGCAGCTACGGTTAGAGGTATGAATATAATCGTAAATGCCAACAATATGCTAATGATCAGATCTCCCCGGTGGGGGCCACCCTCATAAAATACATCTTCTCTAATGCCCATCCAACACCTCTGCTTTTACCAACAACTTTTCTAATTCTCTCAAAAGTTGTGCATATTCGCACTCTCTGGCTTCTGGTTTTACTATTACGACTAGCTTCCAACCGGGGGATAGGCGTGGTAATAACTGCCTGAGGGCGGCTCGAAGTTGCCGCTTAATCCGATTTCTAACAACTGCTTTCTTACTGACTTTTTGGCTGATGGAGATGCCAATACGGGAGGGAGGGTGATCCTCTGGTAGGGATTTTTCTGGTAGGGATTTTTCTGGTACAATGGTTTCTTTGGCAATCGGGTAAATAGTACTCTGTTGTAAACCCCGTAATGTTAGGTAACGCCCTGAACGACGAATACCTGAGCGATAGACTGTTTTAAAATCTCGCCAGTGCTTAAGTCGATTGGCTTGAGGCAATCCCAATGCTTAACTGTAATCCTTGATTAATATCAATTCCTTGAGCAGGATAAAGGCAGAAGAGCCACGGGAAATGGCTGTTTCTTAACCTTTTACCTTTCACTTGCAGCAGGTCGGCATCAATGCTTAGATGACTAGACCGAGAGACGACGCCGTCCCTTGCTTCTGCGAGCTCTAATCACATTGCGACCATCTTTGGTGCGCATCCGGGCACGAAAACCGGATTTTCTTTTTTGCTTACGGTTGGTTCCGCCTAGAGTGCGTTGAGTCATGGGTTTGCTGGAGGAATACTATTAACGAATACTATGAAGGATTGATTGCCAACTATAGCTGATTGTTGATCATACCATGTCAAGGGGTGATCTATCAAGCCAAGCGATCAGTTATCAGTTATCAGCGATCAGCTATCAGTTATCAGCTTATGGGTTATTTCACAGGCTAGAAGCCTGTGCCACAAGGCTGACCACTGACCACTGACCACTGACTGCTTACATACCCTCAGATAGTTTAGTCCTGCCATGGTGTAGTAGGGGATGGCTCTTCTGTTGAAACCACCTTCAGTAACTTCCGAAGACCTTGATTCCACTTTTCTAGTTTTAAATATTCGGTCATTTCAATTTCCTCAATTAAGCAGTTAAGGGATTCATCAAGATTAGCTAGCTCTAGGATTTCCGCCATCCGATTTGCCTCTAATTCAGACAAAATCGGAAGAGCTATTAGCTGGCGATACTCTTCTGATAATTTAACTTTTTGAGGATTATTATTTTTGGTTGACATTTGTTTGTTAGGATTTTCATCCTTAAACATAGTTTGTTATTATATTATTTGAATCATTTCATAAAAACTATCTAAAATTTACTTAATGATTAAATAAAAGTGGGGGCAATCAGATCAGGAATGCCCCCAAGCGGTTTCCGCACCCTGATTAGCTATAGCTAATCATAAAATTGTCTTTATTGATGATCAGCCTTAAGCTCAAAAAACCTATTACGTAAACGCTTTAGGGCACGATTACCTCGCTGTCTGGCAGACGCCTCAGTAATATATTCTCCCTTAGAAGCCAGATGGTTTACTACTTGTCTCCAAGACAAGCCTTCTATTTCCCGTAAGACGATTAGTTTGGAGTCCTTTGGGTCTAACTTTTTAAGGGCTAGCTCCAGCAGCCTTAAGTCTTCATCCTCAGAGTTTGAGGAGGAAAGGCTATGGCTGTCTTCTAGTCCTAGTTGATCCTCGATTAAATTAGAGTCCCATAATTGCTCTTTTTTTTGTTCCCGGCTCATTTCACGGATGACATTGAAGGAAGTAACCCTGATCCATGCTCCAGGGTTTTCAATTTCTTGCCCTGATTCTATGAGTTTTATTCCCCGTAAATAGGTTTCATTAATTACCTCGTATATTTGATAATCCGGAAAATTAAATTGCCGTATTTTTTTCTTTATTCCGTTAAATAATGCAGCATAATATGTTGCTTCCTTAGTTTCTAAAAAAGTTTGGCTAACTAAATGTTTAACCGCTGATTCAAACTTTTGACGAGGGGTCATATATTAGGTTTCCTATGGTGACATTAAACACTACCTCCTGTTTGAATAATCATTTTTATTTAGGCACACACTGGAACTTATTTTTTATACCTATTGTTGCATCTTCGAAATGATTTTTCGAAAAATCATATTGTGCCTATTGTGGAACTCACGATTTATTAATTAGGTTTCCTAGGGTGACATGGAATACTACCTCCTGTTTTATTGGGTTTTCTAACCAATTAGGTCTCCTAGGGTGACATGGAATACGGGTGCATCTCATTTTTGCCGTTTGACCAGATGGTGCGTTACGGGACGGATTGTCCTAACACTGGCTACCAATACAATAATGGCTCCCCCGTCCCTAACGCACCCTACTGGCGTGGCACACCTAAAAATGTAGGTTGGTTAGAGCGGTAGGGAAACCCAACAAAGGGTTACTGGTGTTGGGTTTCATTCTTCAACCCAACAAAGGGTTATTGCACCATTTTAGATGTGTCGGTCCACTACGAACATTTACAAAAGTGAGATGCACCCTGGAATACTACCTCCTGTTTTAACAATCATCACTGAATCATCTTGTGTCTATGGTGACATGGAACACCACCTCCTGTTTGAACAATCCTCTTGTGCTTATTGTGGTAAATCAGAGCTTCACACATTCAGCTTCAAAACACTACTTGTATAGGTTAACGGGTTTGTTAAAACTACAAGTAGTTTATTGCGTAAGGTCTGACTGAAGTAACCCCTAGCACTATCTGTGAGTTCAAGAGACGAAATATTTTTTATGCTTAGCAGAATATGCTGCTACGCAAATCATCACATTGCCTCTTCTATATATATGTGCAGAACTGTCAGAAAGTGTGACACCCTCTCGGGAAAATTTCCAAAAAAACAGGGTGCTTGAATCTTGAATAGCAGCACCTCTAGAAGAATGACCCAGTCAATGTCACAGAATCCTTGAACCGGCACATTAACTATGTAGCCTCGAAATCAGAATCTAAAGCTGCTAGTAGACGTTGAAACAACATGCGTACTAATCTTGCTCAAAACTTCTTTGGGGTAGGAATTCTACTCTGAGTCAAAACCTGCTGGATAGTTTGTAGCGTCTAGGCAGGCAATCAACAGGAAATCGTAGCTATTCAAACAGTCGTATCTAAGTGTTCAATCACTATGTTAAAGAAGAATCAACAGAAAAAACCAAGTAACCACAACTTCCCAGTTTGGCAAATTACCTTACCGCTCTGTGGAGTCCTGATCCTGACTGCCGGACACAAGTGCCTCAAAGCCTGATTATGCCTGGGTGATGGGATGCAGGTTTTGAGGGGAAGGTCTCAGACAACTGGTAGAAAAGAGCGATTGACCTTTGCTCACGCTACGGGAAGGCCAGACTCGATCAAAAAGGGTAGAGGGATATGCGAGGCTAGAGTCACTACACAACCAGCCCATCGGAGCATGTCCAACTCTACCCAAATTCATGATCAACTGTTAGACTTTCTGTGTCAATACAGCAGCTACCCTCGATCTGCGCCATCTAAAAACCTTAGCCTGGATGGTGAGTGCCTTAATTAGCAGTGGTAAGCTTTGCCTTAGTGCCATAGAACCTTATGTCTGATGCCTCGCCAAACAAGCCCAGAGCTTTGAACGTCGGTGGCACCGCTTTGTGAGCAATCGACTCATTGGTGTGAAGGGGCTATATATTCCCTTGGTGCTAAAGGCAATTGAAGAATTGGCAGTCTCATCGTCTGTACCTTGCACTCGATACCACAGTGCTTTGGAATCGCTACTGTATGATTCATCTATCACTGGTGTGTTGTGGTCGTGCCGTTCCATTTCGCATGGCTTGTGAAGGAGCATAGCAGTGCCACGGTGGCTTTCGAAGAATATCAACCATTGTTACGCCAAGCCCGGTGGATATTGCGTCAACATGCCGATGTGATGCTCAAAGCCGACCGAGGTTTCGCCAACCATGCTTTGATGAACTGGTTACTTTGGAGCAATTGGCACTATTGTCTACGGCTGCCCTGTGATGTCAATTTGCTTCGGTCCGCGTCGCTATCCGATTGAAGTCAGTTATCTGTGGCCACAAAACGGAGTTGCAGTTTTCTATCACCATGTGGGTTTATGGCAAGATGGAAAACACCGCTCTCATCTGGTGTTAGCCATAGTCATTGGGGTCAAAGAGCCTTGGGCGGTCATCACCGATGAAACCACCACCATTATGACTCTGTGGCAATACGGTTTGAGGTTCCGGGTCGAGGAATTATTTAAGCGACAGTAAGTCGGGAGCCAAAGAAGCTCGAAGACTCCCGCATCCGCAATGGCGAGCTCTCGAACGGCTCTACGAGCGTGGCTGCGGTGGCACTACTGTACGGCACGACTCAAGGCATGGCTGTTCAACTACAAGGTCTGCGACGGCAGGTCGTTCGCGTAGCGTGACCAAAGGTCAATCCTCATTGGCAAAGGGGTCTGAGCTACCTGAAAATTGGTCTGCGCTGGCTAACGGGAGTCCTCCACAAAAGTCGTCAACTTTTAACACCCGTCCCCTTGCTACCCAAAGACCCGCAACCGTGCTTTGCTTCTCAAAAAGCTCGTCAGGATTT
Organism: Moorena sp. SIO4A5; assembly: GCF_010672005.1. Lineage (NCBI taxonomy): Bacteria > Bacillati > Cyanobacteriota > Cyanophyceae > Coleofasciculales > Coleofasciculaceae > Moorena > Moorena sp. SIO4A5. The sequence goes on from NZ_JAAHHZ010000046.1 coordinate 35,584, forward strand.
TTACGTTCGCGTAGCGTGACTGCATGTCAATCGCATCTGGTTCTCACGGATTCAGTCGTTACAGTGTCGAGCCTGATACGTCTTGGTTTCACACAGATGTGTCAGGCAGCCAGGTCCTGATCTTTGCTATAGGAGCTATCACCACAGTCTATATGATCAACGGTCGGTACCTTTTTCACCTAAAGGCTACTCCCAAGGGACTCGAAATAATGACTGACGTAGACAAAAGGGAAATTAAAGAGAAATCAAAAACAAATCAAATTAGCACAAGTGATCAATAGACTTCGCTAGTTTTCCTGGGAGGTCTAATCAATAAGGGGGTATGGCAGGTGTGGTGAGGAGGGGAGTGGGAATAAGCTGTTAGCGATTTAAATTCTGAATGGGGGCGCTTTGGGGAGATGGGGAGAGGCTATGACGGGGTGACGGTTACCCTACACCGGAAAACCAACACTCTTTCCCCTACTCCCTACTCCCTGCTCCCTGCTCCCTAAAACCTAGGACGAGTTACCTGACCCAATTCAGAACTACAATAGATTAACGACCAATACTCACAATCCAGGTACCGACATAAGTGGGTAGTGGAATATCACCAGCAGCTAAGACATAACAAACGAAGTAATAAGTACCCCCATCAGGGTTTTTGACATTGGAAAATACTAATTCCACATTTTCATTGGCTGGAACTGGCTCTTCCATGTAAATCTGAAGGCTATAATTCTCTTTGTCCCAGACTACTTCAGAGACCGGGAGGGATTTACCGTCAACGCGCACTTCAATTTTGTTCACGTCGAACTTACCATCGTAGTAATCTGGATAAGAAATAGAAAACTGAGCAACTCCCAATTCCAGTTTCTTCTTGGGAATCTTCAAGCGGTAACGATCCCAGTAATTGGGGGCACCGTTAAAATCTAGGTGATATCTCAGGATATTTTCCCGCTTAACACCACTCCAGAGTACCAATCCGGGATTACTCTGGGCTAAGCTCCGAACCGATAGCCCGGTCAAGACACAACCAGCTAATGCGATCGCGGAAATCAGACGTTTGATGGAAGATTGTGTGGATAGCATAAATCTAATGCTGCTGACTTGAGCTGACAATTAACAGTTATTTGTTTTTTCACTGTACTACTTATATATATATACGCAAGCTATACACAAAATATCCCTAATACCAATTTCAAACCCTATCGCTACACCTTAATCACTCACTACACCCTATTACCCCATCACCTATAAATCGATCTGACTAGTAAAGATTACCTACGACAACTGAGTGCAACAGCACAATTCCTAAAACAAGTTAAAAATAATCCTCTCTTTTGGCAGATCACCATAGGATCCAAAAAGAGATCCGGTTATGGGGACACATGTATTTGAACAGTCAGGGAAATTTATATAGAGAAATTGATGCCAGCAGTTCAAATTCAGCAAGAGGCGATGCCTGGTGTTGGATACCACGACAAGTAGCATACAAGGACAAGTAGCACAGATGGGAAGCCAGTCAGCTGATCATAAGTGAGTTAATCGCCCAGGCTTAAGAGCGTTGGCGGTATCAGGGGGCAAACTGATCCCGTTCTAGTTGAACTTGGGAATCCTCTAAACAGGGTGAACATCCCCCAGCAGCAAGAAGCTACCAGTTGCTAAAAACCACTCGAAATCAAAAGAAATAGAACGAGAGATTGTCATCAAGGGACAACATTTCGATAAGAAGTTGTTACTTGATTCTATTTACCGAAAATAGTTACGGAAAACAGTTATTATCGTCAGTTTTCCTGATTCTTGTTGTCCTCACCTAAGGAGTATTTGTCACCCATGACCAAAAGCTATGTTAGGAGATACGGTGGCCTTAGCCCCTGAAAGTGGCTGGTCTGGACATCCTTTGCCTGATGCCTCTAGACCCACTGTAGTGATCAATGAATTTTCCGTCCTTATTCCATTTAGACAACTGAAGGAGAGTCAATGACCCTAGCCATTCCCAAAGAGGCTGAAACGTCAGATTTACAGCCAACCAAAACTCGCATGAAGGTTGGTATCCCGAAAGAAGTTTACCCAGGTGAATGCCGGGTAGCTGCTACACCGGATACAGCGAAGGTGCTCCAGAAACTTGGCTTTGATGTGCTGATTGAATCGGGAGCAGGAGAGACAGCTAATTTTCCTGACAATGCTTACGAACAAGCAGAATGCCAAATCATTCCTGATGCCAATAGCCTTTGGTCAGAGGCAGATATTGTCCTAAAAGTGCGTCCTCCTCAGATGCATCCAACTCTAAACAAGCATGAGTCTGAGTTGCTATCGGAAAATGGCACTTTAATCAGCTTTATCTGGCCAGCCCAAAACCAAGAACTGCTCGAACAACTTTCAAGCCGTAAGGCTACCGTGTTGGCTATGGATGCGGTACCCCGCATCACGAGGGCGCAAAAGATGGATGCCCTCAGTTCTATGGCCAATATTGCTGGTTACCGGGCTGTGATTGAGGCAGCCAATAACTTTGGTCGCTTCTTTACTGGGCAAATTACTGCAGCGGGGAAAGTTCCCCCAGCTAAAGTGTTGGTGATTGGTGCTGGGGTAGCTGGACTAGCTGCTATTGGTACCGCTAAAGGTCTGGGTGCTGTTGTGCGCGCCTTCGATACCCGCCCCGTGGTTAAGGAACAAGTGGAAAGCATGGGGGGAGAGTTCCTGGAACTGGACTTCAAAGAAGACGGTACAGGATCTGGGGGCTATGCCAAGGTGATGAGTAAAGAGTTCATCGAGGCGGAGATGGCATTGTTCGCTGCACAGGCTAAAGAAGTGGACATCATCATCACCACTGCCCTGATCCCTGGTAAAAAAGCACCGCTACTGATCACCGAGGAAATGGTAGCGAGTATGAAAGAAGGCTCAGTGGTTGTAGATATGGCAGCTGAGCAAGGGGGCAACTGTGAGGTGAGCAAAGCCAATGAGGTCTACAAATACAAAGGTGTGACCATCATTGGTTTGACTGACTTACCCAGCCGTATGGCTACTCAATCTAGCCAACTCTATGGCACAAACCTTTGTCATCTCCTCAAGGACATGGGTGGTAGTGAAAATTACCGTGTCGATATGGAGGATGAAGTGGTTCGGGGAGCCTTAGTGCTAAACGCTGGGGATGTAACCTGGCCCCCACCCAAGCGCCCTACACCTCCAGCACCTCCCAAACCGGCACCGGAACCCCAGACTGCGGTAACTAAAGAGGAGTCTGTGCCAGAGACTAAGAAATCAAAGGGTATCATGGGCTTGCTCTGGCCAGTGTTAGTGGGACTCGCCCTAATTGGCTTGGGAATCGGAGCACCACCTTCTTTCCTCTCCCACTTCACGGTATTTATCCTGGCCTGCTTCGTAGGCTGGCAAGTGATCTGGAACGTAAAACCAGCCCTGCACACACCCTTGATGAGTGTTACTAATGCCATTAGCGGCATCATCATCATTGGTGGCATGCTGCAAATTTCCGGCGCAGCTACCTCACCTACTACTATTCTGGGTGCGATCGCAATTTTAGTTGGAACCATCAACATCTCCGGTGGCTTCCTCGTAACCCAACGCATGCTCAAGATGTTTCAGAAATAGGTTAGACCCTTGAAGGTTTGAAGGTTTGAAGGTTGAAGGTTGAAGGTTTGAAGGTTGAAGGTTGAAGGTTTGAAGGTTGAAGGTTGAAGGTTTGAAGGTTGAAGGTTTGAAGGTTGAAGGTTTGAAGGTTGAAGGTTTGAAGGTTGAAGGTTGAAGGTTGAAGGTTTGAAGGTTTGAAGGTTGAAGGTTTGAAGGTTTGAAGGTTTGAAGGTTGAAGGTTTGAAGGTTTGAAGGTTACAGGTTATCTTATGAACCTTGGCCTTTCGGCCACGCGATCGCGTTCAACCAAACCAGCTACCCTACACCGAACGCCAAAGGCTAACAACCAACTAACCTTGGCCTTTGGCCACGCTACGCGAACAACATTCAACCAACTAACCTTGGCCTTTGGCCACGCTACGCGAACAACATTCAACCAACTAACCTTCAACCAACTAACCTTCAACCAACTAACCTTCAACCAACTAACCTTCAACCAACCAACCTTCAACCAACTAACCTTCAACCAACTAACCTTGGCCTTTGGCCACGCTACGCGAACAACATTCAACCAACTAACCTTAAACATTCAACCAACTAACCTTCAACCTTAACGTTGAACACCATAAAACTAAGGAGACTATGTCAAATAATCTGTTGACAGTTGCCTATATTGCAGCTAGTGCTTTATTCATTCTCAGCCTGGGGGGATTATCTAACCAGGAAAGCGCCCGTAAAGGTAATATTTACGGGATTCTTGGAATGCTGATTGCTTTTGTTGCGACTGCCCTAAGTAGCAATGTAACGGCATACCTCACTCTGGGAGGGATGATTCTACCAGGAGTGATCATTGGTGCGATCGTGGCATCTCGGGTAGCCATGACCTCCATGCCAGAACTGGTAGCAATTCTCCATAGTTTTGTCGGTCTTGCAGCTGTACTGGTGGGTATTGCCAATTACCTGCAAGGGGGGGAATCCCTAACGGGTGCAGAAGTAACTATTCACCAGTTAGAAATTTATATTGGTGTGTTCATTGCGGCAATTACCTTCACCGGTTCAGTGATAGCCTTTGGTAAACTACGAGCTATCATCAGCAGCAAACCCCTAATGTTACCAGCACGCCACCTACTCAATCTGGCTATGCTTGGGGCTGTAATCGGGCTGGGTTACCAGTTCATGACAGCAGAGGGGACGGCTGGTCTGCAACCCTTGTTGATTATGGCTGCGATCGCATCAGTGTTAGGCATCCACCTGGTAGCTGCTATTGGGGGTGCTGATATGCCAGTGGTCATCTCCATGCTCAATAGTTATTCCGGATGGGCCGCTGCAGCAGCAGGCTTTATGCTGTCCAATGACCTGTTAATTATCACTGGTGCCCTAGTAGGTAGTAGTGGTGCTATCCTCAGTTACATCATGTGCCGAGCCATGAACCGCTCCTTCATCAGCGTGATTTTAGGAGGCTTCGGCGAAGGTGCAGGAACTACAGCTAAAGCTAAAGGTGGTGATCAGCCGGAAGGTCAAGTCACCGAGACCACAGTAGAAGATACCGTAGAGCTGCTACAAGGGGCCAAGAGTGTTATGATTGTTCCCGGTTACGGCATGGCAGTAGCTCAGGCTCAGCATCCGGTGTCCGATATTACCAAGATTTTGAGGAATGCCGGTATCAATGTTCGCTTTGGCATTCATCCAGTTGCTGGACGACTACCAGGACACATGAACGTGCTGCTAGCTGAGGCAAATGTGCCTTATGATATCGTTCTAGAAATGGATGAGATTAACGAGGACTTCCCAGAAACCGATGTAGTACTCGTGATTGGTGCTAATGATACCGTTAACCCTAGTGCCATGGAAGACCCCAGTAGCCCAATTGCTGGGATGCCAGTCTTAGAGGTTTGGAAAGCTGGTACAGTTGTGGTGATGAAACGGGGAATGTCCAGTGGCTATGCTGGCGTTGGCAATCCCCTGTTCTTCAAAGAAAACACCAATATGCTCTTCGGTGATGCCAAGACTAACGTTAGCGCTATCCTAGGCAAGCTCGTAGAATCTAGCCGGGACAGTGCAGCATCTAGCTCAGGAAAAGTCTTAGCTACATCCTCTGCGGGCTGAGTAAGGGTTAGAGGGGAATGACACCCTCGTTAAGGCTCAAACCTTGACTTGATGTCGAGTGTGGCGGAAGGTAGGAGTGTGGAAAGGGGATATTTTATGGTAAAAATTCCCTGCGATTCTCTCCTCCTTCTTCTTCCTCTTCCCTATCTTCGTAAGCATTAGCTGTTGGCGTAGCCTGCGCGTAGCGCATATGCTTACATTTTATCTTTGATTTCAACAGCAAGATAACGGAAATAATTGATATGGGTTTTTCTGTAGACGTTACTAGCAGCAACTACGCCACTGAAGTTTTAGAAAAGTCTTTTGAGAAGCCTGTATTAGTAGACTTCTTTGCTACGTGGTGTGGCCCTTGTCAACTCCTAAAACCAACCTTAGAAAAACTAGCTAAAGAATACGACTTTGTTTTAGCCAAAGTTGATATTGACCGCAACCAAGATTTAGCAAATAACTTTCAAATTGAGGGAGTACCCGATGTCCGAATTGTCACCAATGGTGATATGATTCCTGGTTTTGTCGGGGTTTTGCCAGAGATTCAGTTGCGGGAAATGTTAGCTAGGTTAAATCTGAAGTCTGAGCTAGACATTGGACTAGAAGAAGCTCGGGTTGCCATGGCAACTGAGGATATATCCCGAGCCAAACAGCTGTTTGAACAGCTAATTGCCAAGTATCCAGAGAATCAAAGTTTAGTCATTGAAGTGGCCAATTTTTTGGTTCACATTAATGAGCCAGAAGAGGCAACCATACTCTTAGAAACCATTCAATACAATGATCGAGAATATTTCCCCAGAGCTCAGGCAATCAGAGCATTGATTCAATTTAAGCAGCAGGCGAATCCTATTGGGGAAAGTGAATTAGATCAGTTATTTGCTCAGGCATCTCGGTTAGTTGTAGAGGGAGACTATGAAGCAGCCCTGAAAATCTTTTTAGAAATTGTCAGTAAACATCGTAACTATAGAGATGATGGTGCAAGAAAATCCATGATTGCGGTGTTTGATGTGCTGGGTAATGACCATCCCCTGACGAAAAAGTATCAGCGGGAGTTGATGCTATCCCTATATTAGTTTTGGCTAAGGGTTTAATAGGGAAAATCGAAAATAAGAATGCTCTTCCGTAATTGTTATGCTAAATAAACAGTCTGTAATAGGGAACAGGGAACAGGGAATAGGGAACAGTGGGAAGAGGCTGTATTCAGTAACTTTTGTTAGTTGAATAGCATAATTTTCCTTGTACAGTAAGCTTTATGAGTTTTTTTAACTGGAACTTTAGCATAAAAGGTACTGAAGAACCAATAAAAAAAATAAATCTCTTATCAAGTAACCAGTTACCAGTAACTGGTTGCATGTAACTTGTTTTAACCTGAAATATCAGTAGGGTAATCTGTATGAGCAGCTTCTAACTTCATCAAAATCTTTGGCTTCAGCTTTTGAAACTCTTGCTTAAGTATGCGTTTGCTCAACATTGCTTGATTAGTTGAGTTTATTGTCTTAGACGAATTCGCCCAATCAATGAATAGCTGGCGTTGGGCAGGAGCAATGGTTGAGGTCATGACATTAGCACACTTTTCTGGTTTTGATTGATCAAAAAACAAAATACTGTAATATCCAGTATCTCCCAAAAGTCTGATTATGTTCTGACCCTGATTTGTTTTGAGGTCTAAGTAGCAAGGAAGCCAACAAGCACCGTGGTAGCGATTATGCACTGCGGTAATCCATAGCACCATTGGATGAGGTAGAATAAGATACAAGAATTGGTTGTAGCGTGTACTAACCTGACGGTTCTCAATCTCTTCTTTAGTCAGCATCACCCAGAGGGTAGGAAAGGTTTGGCTTGTGGTACGAATTATCTTAGAAAAGACAATAGATGCTTTAGGCTTGTCATCGGGCCAGGAGGTTTGCCGACAAATATCATTCCCTGATACGGGAAGTATTTGTGTTACCTTACTCAGAGGCTTCTCGGATAGTATTGTTTGAATCCGATGACCCAGATAGCGACCGCGATCATGACCTTCGTTTAATGAATCCAATGTTCGTAGGATAATCCCGACATTTTGAGGACGATCAGATACCTCTTTCGCTATACAGGTCATGATTAGCTTCTCTAGGGACTTCGGCAGCTTTAGCTTGGGGTTAATCGATGCAAATGATTTAGGTGGGCTGAAGTGATGAGCTTTGTACCAACTACCAAAGGAATGATCTTCTGGAAGAATGGGCATGTGACCAGTTAACATCTCAAACATCATCACCCCTAGACTATAGATATCAGAGCGTTTATCCAGTTCCTTTCCCTCCATTTGTTCCGGTGAACAATAGGCTAGGGTACCCATAAAAGAATGGGTTTGAGCACCATCAAACTGAAGAAGCTTAGCAATGCCAAAGTCAAGGATTTTGATCAGTTCACCGAAGGAGGAATCTTCGACAACGATAATGTTACTGGGTTTAATATCACGATGCACAATTGGAGTGAGTGTGCCTTTAAATACAATGCCTTGGTGAGCACATTGTAATCCCAGACAAATTTGACGGGCAATATGCAAAAATCGGGGTAAGGATAGGGTTTTAGTGTGAATTATTGCGCTTAAATTTCCCCCTGCCAAGTATTCCATGACGTAGAAGGAAATATCGTTTTCATCTATGCCATAGTCCCTAACTCGCACGATGTGATTGCTTTTCTCACCAAGCAAAGCGCAAATCGTTGCTTCCCGCTCAAAGCGATCGCGCATTTTTTGGTTCAATAATGTATGGGAGAGAAACTTGACAGCAACGGTTACACCTCCGAGGAGCATATCTTTGGCTTGATACACTTGACCCATAGCACCTTTGCCGATCAACTTGACCAGTTGATAGCGATTGGCGAGTAGACGACCTTTGTTAGGGTCTGTGATCATAAGTTCCTTGGTGAAATCTGGAAAATAACGTGTTCATGAATCATTAGTCTCTAGTCATCGCTCATTGGTCATTGGTCATTGGTCATTGGTCATTGGTCTTTTGTAAATACCAGCAGACTTAATGTGGATCACAAAAAACTAAGGACTAAAGACTAAGGACTAAACTGACTAAGGACTAAGGAAGATGAACTAAATAGCAACGGTCACAGGTGTACTGCTATTAAAACTCCCTTAATTCCAGAATACTTCTATTGTGGCTGACGTTCCAAAGTTGCTTCCATTGTGCTACTGAGATAATGACCTGCCATAATGCTACTGGAGAGGTAGTATATATTTTCATTACGTTGATACCGGGTTTCAAAACCACTGCGTCGTTGGGGATCCCCTAATACCCAATACCGTTGCACAATGGATTCTCGAGCCACCCAGCCTTCTCCCTCGACACGACCTAGGAGGCTATGCTGTAAGACAAAGGTATACTTCTGGTCGCCAGTATCGAGACGCCCTAGATACTGGCAAGAGATATCCTCCCGTTCACGATTGGGAAAAACCAGTCTTGTGACCATGGTAAACCAGTTTTCCCGACTCCAGGTAACCATCGTCCCACCTCTGACTACAATTAATTTTCCATTGCGTTCCAGCCAATTGCCCCGAAGTCTCCAGCATCCTGCCTCCAATAAAAAGGTGTGAGCCACGGTGTTACTCTTTATCTGTTACTGAATATTACTGCTACAAGCCCTCTCATCGTTCCCCACTCATTCTAGCTGCTATACCTAAGGTTGTGGGGTTTACCCCCTCAGGTTATACCATTGGCAAACTTCCGGGAGTAGCCCGACTCCTACGGAGTAACAGACAAACTAGTTGAACTCTCCCACAGTCTCAGCCAACGGGGATTCTAAGCTGATATGGCAAGAGCAGCTTATTAACTGCATTTGACAACGCATAGGAACCCTAAAATACCCAGTTTTAGGATGAGTGGTGTTGCGATCTCGGAGAATACAGGTTTCCTAGACATACAGCCTCTGAAGCACCGGTTACTTGAGGGAGATTGCCGGGAATACCCAGGTTACGCCAATGAGCCAAAACAGCAAATGCGATCGCTTCTTTAAAATCCCGACTTAACCCAACCTGGTCAGTGGTTAATACTGGCACCGAATCTAGTCTAATTTGCAACCGTTGCTTCAAGTATAAATTGCTTGCCCCTCCACCACACAATAGTACTTGATCTGGCATTTGAGGCAAGAAGTTGCGATAGCTCTCAACAATAGAGGCAACAGTGAGTTCTGTGAGTGTTGCCAGGAAATCAGCAGGAGCAAGGTTATAGGCTTCACTTTCTACCAAACACTGCTTGAGATAATCTCGACTAAACAACTCTCGTCCGGTAGATTTTGGGGGCGGTATATTGAAGAACTCTTGAGCAAGCCACTGTTCGACGAGAGCCTCACAGGGAGTGCCACTTGCTGCCCACTCTCCATTGTAATCATAGGTTTTTCTACCGTTGGTAAAATACTCGACAGCCAGATCTAACAGGGCATTCCCCGGACCAGTATCCCAGCCATATACCTGTTCCAACCAGTTCCCTTCACTAACTGGCAAGTAAGTAACATTACCAATACCACCAATATTTTGGATACATCGGTTATGGGTAGATGACCGGAGCAAACAGGCATCTATCTTAGGAACCAGAGGCGCACCTTCTCCCCCAGCAGCAATGTCAGCCACACGGAAATTGCTGATGGTCTTGATACCGGTAATCTCAGCAATCACCTCTCCCCGTCCCAGTTGAAGGCTATATCCCAGAGTCGTTAGAGGTTGAAGGTTAGCAGGTTGAAGGTTAGCAGGTTGAAGGTTAGCAGGTTGAAGGTTATCAGGTTGTTCGCGTAGCGTGGCCTTTTGGCCAAGGTTAGCAGGTTGAAGGTTAGCAGGTTGAAGGTTAGCAGGTTGTTCGCGTAGCGTGGCCTTTTGGCCAAGGTTAGTAGGTTGAAGGTTATCAGGTTGAAGGTTAGCAGGTTGTTCGCGTAGCGTGGCCTTTTGGCCAAGGTTAGCAGGTTGAAGGTTATCAGGTTGAAGGTTATCAGGTTGTTCGCGTAGCGTGGCCTTTTGGCCAAGGTTAGTTTCCGTTGCAGGTTGTTCGCCTTTGGCGTTCGAGAAGGGTAGGTTACCAGCTTGAAGGTTATCAGGTTGCAGGTTGTCTGGAAAACCTTGGCCAAAAGGCCACGCTTTCGGCAAAGCCGTTCGCGTAGCGTGGCCTTCGGCCTCCGCTGCGCGAACGCGAACAACATTCAACCGGCCAACTTTCAACTCGGAAGAACTTTCAACATTCAACCTGTCAACTTTCAACTCGGAAAAACCTTGGCCAAAAGGCCACGCTACGCGAACACCCTTGACCCCTAATGGTCGATGGTATACTGTTTGACCATGGGAACCAATTAACTCAGCGGGGGGTAACCCAGTCCCAATTGCCAATGCTGCTTGGGCAAATTGAAATGCGATCGCATCATCCAATGCTGCCAATTCGGCCATGGATAGGGGAGTGCCAGTACAGACAGCTAGAATTTTCTCCCTGAGTTCAGTGGGGTAGCCATAGGTAGCACCAGCCAGTAGCTCAATCTTTAAATCTAAGTCTGAGCCAGAAATCTCTACTAGTGCAGCATCGATGCCATCTACAGATGTACCGCTCATTAAGCCAATTACACGGGTCATCTTAAAATTGTGTTGGGTTAAGGTAAGCTAAAAGTACCAATATAGGATAAATACTGCAACTGATGGGTAACGGATGTAACGGATAGGAGGAGAGGGAAAATAAAAACAGGTTTATTTTTAGCCTTATGTTAGCTACTGACTAGCAATTAATGTTTAGTTAGTCTATCGCTAACTATTTATTGTTCATTTCTAATATTACCACCTAACAATAACAAAACCCCTAAGACTTTAAGCGCAGGAATCAAAATAAGTTGCTAATAACTTTAGCTGAGCTATTTTAAGATTTGGGGAATTTTTGGATGTTGGCAGAAAGTCCAGCAAAAAAACCCTAAGCCCGAAGGAACGGCTCAGGGTGGTAATTAAATTTCATCTACTTCTTTTAACTCCACCATTTCTGCCACTGTATCCGGAAAACAGAAACTCAAATAGTCCTTTTCCTATTCCCGTCCTACCCTGCACCGAAGCGCTAGCGCGTCTATGGGCTTTTGGAGTTTCATCAAAAACTATTAGCCCCATAAAGCACACGAGCATTATCACACAAAATCCCCATAGCAACTGACTCCGCCTCCTTAGCAGTCAAATCCCCATCCTGAATCGCTCCCTCCAAAACCTGTGCCAATACTATCCGTGCCCACTTGGCTCCCAAGTAATATAATTCCGGGATATTGTGAGCATCAGAAGAATACATCAGTTTACTGGTTGGGACAAATTCCAATAACTGTTGCGCCACGCTACGCATCCCAGCTACACTTAAAAAAGGCACCGCTAACCCGAAATCTAAATATACTTGAGGATAGACGGCTGCTAGATAACCGGCTTCTTGGGTATAAGGATAAGAGCTATGCAGTAGGACAATCGGAGCGTTACGGAAGCGTTGGTCTTCCAAAAGCGAACGCATATAAACTGGATTAGCCAGCGGTAAGTCTAAATCTGGGTCACCAAACCCTGTATGAAACTGCACAGGTATTCCATGTTTAGCTGCAATTTATAGCGCTTGGGTAATCAAAAAATCAATTAAAGGCTTATCTACCAGCCGCAAGGGTTTTCCCCTCAAGACTTCTTGCTTGAAGGCATCAAAACATTCCTGAGCTACCTCCTGTGGTATCATTTGGATATCCAAACCTGTACGATAGGCAGCAACACTCTTGAAGCCTACCACTTCTGGTAGGGGTGGGTCAATGTTGTAGCGGAAAGTTTCTAGGAAGGTAGCAAAGTCATCTATCTCAGCGATTAGATTTTCTGCTAGATATTCCAAACGAAGGATGTGCTTGACTGCCACAAATTGTTCATGCCATTCTCTAGGAATAATTTTATTTGGTAGCAAACCATCATCTAAGAAAATTGCTTCTAGTTGAGATGATTTAAAACACTCCTGGGTGAGTTTTTTCAAGCCCAATGTCTGGCGACGTTTAAGAATTGCCTCTTCCTCTGGTTCACACTCTAAGAGTTGGGAAATATCCCGAAGGCTTCGTTTGTAGAAAAGGCTGTGACGGGCATGATGATTAATGATATCAGGGTCATAGGCTTCACTGAAGAAGGCAGGATAGGGATAATTCGCAGCAGCTTCAGGAGTTAGCAGGTTGTGAGCGTGTTGGTCAATAGCGGTGATAGTCCACAGCTTAATCATTTCACATTATTAGATGCTAGAGATAATTGTCTGGTAGTTAACGTAAAAAAAAGTTTATTGAACTACGAAGGCAGGAAGTCCCCGAAGACCCCTAGGGTCTGTTTGGAGGATTGGTAGCGATCGCTTTAGTTGTTGGTGGGGTAAACCATTTGGATGGTGATACCTCTAACTGTGTATTTGGTAACTGTGTCTTTGCTAAGATTGCTGGTAATATTATGACAGTAATCCCTAATTTTAATTCAACTAGAATACTGCTTAACCACCAAAGATGAAAAATTTCCCGTTTAAAGTAGTAGTATCCCTAGCTACTTTGCTCACGACAAGTATGGCTAGTGGTAATGCTCAAACTGTCGTTGCTCAGATGGATTTTGACCGCCGTAACGCCTCGACAGAGAAACTTGTGGCACAAGGGAGAATAATCAATGAGTTGTGGCAACAAGCCAGTCAGTTACGAGGAATTGGTAAGTATAGTGAAGAGATAACGATACGGTCGCAGATTGTAAAACTTCAGCCAGACTCTTTCTTAGCTTGGTATTGGCGAGGGGATACGTTGAGTAGCTTGGGCAAGTACGAAGCCGCGATCGCTTCCTATGATCAAGCGATTAAAATTAAGCCCAATTACCTTTTAGCGTGGTTTGAGAAAGGCAAGGCAAACCATGAACTCAAACGATACGATGCGGTGATTACTGCCTGGAAGCAAGCACTTTCAATTCAAGCCACATCAGAATTTGAACAGCAGTTGGTACAGACAATTATTCCTAAAAAAATTGCCAGTGTGCTGCTTTATGATTTAAAACGGTATTCTGAGGCGATCGCATTCTACAACCAAGTACTGGAACTGGATGCCAAGGCTGCTTCAATTTGGATTGACCGAGGCACGGCTTTTTACAAACTTGGTCGATATGAAAAAGCAATCACGGATTTTGACAAGGCGATTCAACTTGATGCTCGAAACTCTTTGGCTTGGAAACAGCGAGGATTTGCCCTCTATCGCATCGGTCACTACGAACATGCGATCGCTTCCTTTAAAAAAGCAGCAAAATACGAGCCTGACGATGTGGAAGTAGCTGGATTACTGACAGTTTTACAAACTTCAGGAGAATCTCAAAGGGAGTTACAAACCTCACAGCAAAGACTCGTTGCGGTTCGCACTGAGATCAGCACGGCTGAAGAAAAACTCCTTCTCCTTAGCAGTGAAACCCAGGCAGCAACAGCACAGCTTGAATCTTCTCAAGCCCAAGTGCGTCAATCTCAGCAGCAGTTAGTGGCTCTCAGAGACAAAATTAAAACCGCACAGTCACAACTAGAATCTTCTCAAGCCCAAGTGCGTCAATCTCAGCAGCAGTTAGTCGCTTTCAGAGGCAAAATTAAAACCGCACAGTCACAACTAGAATCCTCTCAAGTAAAAGTGCGTCAATCTCAGCAACAGTTAGTGGCTCTCAGAGGCGAAATTAAAACTACCCAAGAACGGTTTAAATCCTTCAAGGCAGAACGCCAAAGTTTAGACCAGAAACTAGTGGGTATGCGAGGGGAAATCAAAACTTCCCAAGAACGGCTAGAAGCCTCTCGCCGTGAACAACGAGGCTTAGACCAGAAACTAGTGGGTATGCGAGGGGAAATCAAAACTTCCCAAGAACGGCTAGAAGCCTCTCGCCGTGAACAACGAGGTTTAGACCAGAAACTAGTGGCTGTGGGAGGGGCAATCAAAACTTCCCAAGAACGGCTAGAAGCCTCTCGCCGTGAACAACGAGGTTTAGACCAGAAACTAGTGGCTGTGGGAGGGGAAATCAAAACTTCCCAAGAACGGCTAGAAGCCTCTCGCCGTGAACAACGAGGTTTAGACCAGAAACTAGTGGCTGTGGGAGGGGAAATCAAAACTTCCCAAGAACGGCTAGAAGCCTCTCGCCGTGAACAACGAGGTTTAGACCAGAAACTAGTGGCTGTGCGAGGGGAAATCAAAACCCTACAACAACAACGAAACACTTTCCG
>NZ_JAAHHZ010000460.1:0-3824 GCF_010672005.1 Moorena sp. SIO4A5
TGGGGTGTGGGGGATAAGAAAATATACTTAATTTGTCGTTAAAAATCATCATTGTCTTGATTCAGTCGCTCATGGGGGAAACCCCCAAGACCGCGCTGCATCGCTTCTTCGTTGTTTTCCTTTTCCTCTCCTTCTGATCCGCCCCCGACCGGTCGGGGGTTGGGGGTGGGGCAGGACCCAAATGTAAAAAACCTACCCTTGTGAGGATGGGGAGATGGGGAGGTGGGGAGATGGGGAGATGGGGAGATCACTTGCCTGTTCCCTGTTCCCTGTTCCCTGTTCCCTGTTCCCTATTCCCTATTCCCTGTTACCTACTACCTACTCCCTACTCCCTTACGAGCTAGTTAATTGCCATTGCTCCCCTATGTATTCCATGATTACTAAATTTAACTGTACGTTAAAGTCTACTAACTCATAGTTTTTTAGCTTAACTCTGATCAGCTCTTTTTCGATAAACTGATAGCTTTCTTTAGGTTTAGTACGTTCCTCCCGCCAGGTTCCTAACTGAACCACCTTTGTCCCTGTGGTTGGAGCTTGGCTGAGAGCTTGTTTGAGGGTAATTTTATTGCTGGAAAAATCAACAGTGTCAATTTCTCGATTTTCTGGATTGCTATTAGTAGGAATGATCCCAACCCTATCCCCTGCTGCCAATCCCGTTACTTGATTCACCTTGAATTCAAGGTTGGAGATCACTTCGGTAATCTCAAAACTAAGGGGACGGACAACCATTGTTCCCAGTCCATAAGCTTTATTTAAGGCTGAAGACAAGGTCAATTGTTTTAGTCCTTGCTCAATACTACTAATCGTATAGTATTCCTGATCACTACTGCTGGGGTCGAGTTGAATAGTATCCCCTAGATTAAAACCGGTGGTGTCTTTAACCGTAATCTGAGTCTGGGATCTTGAGCTTGCCTGAGTTAAAACAGTAGTGGTTAGATCAATGGTTAGCTCATGAGTATGAACCATGACATCCTCGACATAGTCCACTCCAGGGATGCGATCGAGTAATTGATATAGCTCCGAAACGTAAATACTCCTACCAAAAGGCCAACCCTGACCATCCCAATAAGACTGGGAATTAACTGGGTGGAAGAAAGCTTGTGCCTCCTGGTTTGCCTGCTCTTTAACCTGCTGGGCATTGCCCCCTGCAACTAGATAGAGTCGCGCCCAAACTCGCAAGGGTAGGTAGTCTGGGGTAACTACGTGATGGCGTACAGTCAGCAACCGCCGTTCATCCAAGAAAGACCATAAGCCTTGCAACAGTGAAGCAGTGATATTGGGTTGATACCAACTGGCTCCTTGGATAGTTCCATGATTTTGGTTAGGAGTCTTATTATTAGCAATAATACCAGAGCCTTCATCCAAATCCCAGCAACCAACTAATCCCTTTTCTGTACCTTTAAGAAAGTTATTTATCTCCTGTTTAATATCTGCCTGCAAGCGGACTTCCCCCCAAACCCGCAATTGAGTAATTATGCCTTGGAAATAATGGCTTTGGTTACCTCGACAGCCAAGATAAAGGGATGAATCATTAATAGTATTACCTGAGGTGATATCGTCAGTAAAGCCTTCTAATTCCCCATCAAGATATAAGTAAAGTGTTGAACTATCTTTGACAAAAGCAACGTGATGAAAATTGTCATCATTAATGGCTTTGGTAGAACTAATGGTAGCAAAGTTAGTACCATCACTTCTAATTACCTGGATTTTACCCGATTGGTTGTCATATCTAATCCCATAAGGACAACCCCCAGAACCACTACCTTTTTCTAAGATACTATTATAGGTTTCTTGGGTTCTAGCTTGGACTTTTTCAGGTCTGACCCAAAGTTCAATGGTAAAATTTTGATCCTTAGCTTGATCGTTAGCAAAATTGAGTTGGTCTGAGTGAGGGATTTCCAGATAATCATCCTGGCCATCAAAGGAGAGCAAACTGTAGTTATCAGCCAAAGTTTGAGGAACCACCAGCAAGCTAATGTTTCCTGGGGCAGGTTCTTCTCTGGCAGTTGGTTCACTCAAAGCCAGATTCTGCTGAGAAATACATTTAGCCCTAGCGACTACACCAAAAGGACCAAGAGCCTTAGCGGTTGGTGTGTCCTGCCAGTCTTGTAGTACCAGTTGTTCAAAGTCCTCACTACTGACTGCCCGGTAGCGTTGCCGCAAATCCACAATGGTTTGCTGCACTGCTGTCTCCAAATCCCCTTCCAGCTGCCACTCGGAACCATTAAGCAGCTTCAGAAACATTTTTTGGTTTTCATCTGGGATCTGATTAGTCCGGTAAATCACCATCTCCGTCAACCAAGCCAACATCTCAATCAAGATGATGCCAGGGTCAGTAGGATTGTGGTCAGTCCAATCAGGGTACTCTTTCGGTATTAGAGACCGAGCCTCTTCTAAGAGGTCAGCATAAGTACGGTCATCTAGGTTAGGTAGTGGTAGGGGCATTATGTTGAAGGTTGAAGGTTAATTGGTTGAAGGTTGAAGGTTAATTGGTTGAAGGTTGAAGGTTAATTGGTTGAAGGTTGAAGGTTAATTGGTTGAAGGTTGAAGGTTAATTGGTTGAAGGTTGAAGGTTGAAGGTTTAAGGTTAGTTGGTTGAAGGTTGAAGGTTTAAGGTTAGTTGGTTGAAGGTTTAAGGTTGGTGGGTTGAAGGTTGAAGGTTGAAGGTTGTTCGCGTAGCGTGGCCTATTGGCCAAGCTTGCCTGTTCCCTGTTCCCTGTTCCCTGTTCCCTGTTCCCGATTCCCGATTCCCGATTCCCGATTCCCGATTCCCGATTCCCTGTTCCCTGTTCCCGATTCCCGATTCCCGATTCCCTCAAAAATCCTGACCCAGACTAATCTGATGTTCACCGGAATAGATTAGGAATCGGTTGCTTTGTTCCTCAGGTATCTCGGCTAGGTCAATGGAGAGAGATTTAACATAATTCACACCTGGAACGGATTCGATTAACCGATACAGGTCTGATTTATGGGGCTGACGACCAAAAGGCCAGCCTTGACCTTCTACTCCACCAGTCAGGGGATGTAAAAAGTGGTTCAGGGCATCGTTGACCTCCATTACAACGGCTTCGGCAAGGTCTAAGGAGAGGGGTACAACCTCAGCTGTGACTGTAACTTCTACCCAATAGGGTCCTGTGACTCGCAGGTCTAGGGTGGGGGCACAGCGAGCCAGGATGTATTCCTCTACTAAGTCCAGCAAACCAAGACTGGGAGTAGGTTGCCGTGCTGAAGAATCCGGTAGAATAATCAGTTCCACTTGACCGACATCGTCTCTGTCTAGATAAGGGCTATTGTCAGCATGGTCACTTGTGGTCTTGGGGGGTAGGTTGAAATTTCCTGTCAGAGAACCATCAGGGTACTCGATGGTGATATCACCGCTAACGTTAACATCGCCCAAGTTGACCATAGTCACGTACCATTCGGTTCCAAGACTGAATTGGCTGGGTGTGACTGGGTAACTCAATTCGCGATCGCTAGATTCGTCAGAGGTAAAGATTTTTTCCTCATAGGCTATGGTCTGTCCTGGACCATTAATCTTGACCTGTAGCTGATAGGTGGTTGGGGGATCATTACCCTGGGACCATAAACTGACCTTGATCGTCCCTGATTGCTCCAACGGGAGGTAGTAGTTTGGCAACCACTGTAAGTCTTTTGGGTTAAATTTGGGAGTAATTGCCCATGCCCTCGCTACATCGGTATCCCTCGCATCTGTTGCCAACGAGCGATTGCTTCAGATGGGTTAGGAGGTTTGCCATAAATCCCACCCTCCATACTCAATACAGAATCACAGCCTAATACCAGAGCGTCACTAAATTGATCAGCAA
>NZ_JAAHHZ010000461.1:0-3821 GCF_010672005.1 Moorena sp. SIO4A5
AGTTAGGAGTTAGTAGTTAGGAGTTAGTAGTTATAAAGGTGGATAATTTACTGCATCCCCATAAGGAAAGAATAAAATTGATTCTTTATTCTGTCTCCTATCTCCTGTCTCCTGTCTCCTGTTTGAGTTAGTAGTTAGGAGGGAGGAGTATTGAGGTAGGAGTATTGAGGTAGGAGTATTGAGGTAGGAGGTAGGAGTATTTAGGTAGTAGGGAGGAGTATTGAGGTAGGAGGTAGGAGTTATAAAAGCACATACCAACAAGGCTAAAACCTTTATCTGTCAATGCTTTGAGAGTTAATCAGCAAGATCTATAGTTATCACCCGGTCTAACCCGACCAGAGTAAGGCGTTCGCGTAGCGGCGACCTAGGAGAATCGCACTTGGTCCGATCCCAGGCACGAAATAAAATGTTGGTTGGGTTAGACGAATGTGAACTACCCCGACGTCAACGAAGTAAGTCGGGGTAGTTCACTTACCAATTCTCTGTAACAATGTGCTTAATCATTGCCTTGCTATTTCTGTGTAATCACGCCCATAACAGCTGCTGTATTAAGCGCATTTTCCTAGAGAATTGGTAATCGATCATTTATTTTTTGTCAGTCCCTTACGCGTCCAATATCAGCGGAAAGATCTGGATTTCAGCTTTTCCTTCATTGGGATCAGTACTCCATGTGGTATCTTTTCGCTCAGGCCAGTTCATATACTCCACTATTGGATAAACATATCCTGTAGTGTCCTCTGCATAGAAAGCCATTGTTTTCGGCAGCCAAAGGTCATCACCTTTGATGATCAGAACCATAGTCTGGAAGTAGTATAAATTCTCCGGCATGTCTAGAGAGTATGCAATCGCTTTGCCTTGTTCCCGATGCACTGTATCGAGTTGGAAAGTCTTAATTTGCGGGGTTCTATCTTGTCTTGGCACGTCAGAGTATAGGGTGTATAATTCTAGAGGACTACTAGATTCGCTCCATTGAGACCTGGATGTAATCGCCAGAAAATGAAGGGTTTTGATTCTTGGTACAGACATTGTGTATTTACTTCTCCTTTCGGTTTTGTTTGTCTACATCCTTAAGACGATTTCGCCGATAAATTTCTGAATTTTTGCGCTAACTAAAAGGATCATTTATTTTTTGGAAGTCCCTTACACGTCCAGTAGCAGGGGAAAGATCTCGATTTTAGCTTTTCCCTCCTTCGGATCAGTACTCCATGTGGTATCTTTTCGCTCAGGCCAGTTTATATACTCCACTATTGGATAAACATATCCTGTAGTGTCCTCTGCATAGAAAGCCATTGTTTTCGGCAGCCACAGGTCATCACCTTTGATGATCAGAACCATATTCTCGAAGTAGTATAAATTCTCGGGCATGTCTAGAGAGCATGCAATCGCTTTGCCTTGTTCCCGATGCCCTGTATCGAGTTGGAAGCTCTTAATTTGCGGCCCTAGATCAGGTCTTTGCACGTCATAGGATCGGGTGTCTAATTCTAGAAGACTACTAGATTCGCTCCATTGAGACCTGGATGTGATCGCCAGAAAATGAAGGGTTTTGATTTTTGGTACAGACATTGTGTATTTCCTTATCCTTTCGGTTTTGTTTCTCTACACCGTTAAGACGATTTTTAAGACGATTTAGCCGAGGAATTTAGGAATTTTTGCGCTAACCCAAAGAACAATTTAGGTGCGCTTGACCCATTAAGAATTAAATTCGCTCAAGGTGCGCTTTCCAATGGCCGGGGAACCCGGCCTTGGGTCGCACCTATCGGCAAAGCCGACGGGGGGCGCGTTCGGGTCGCACCTCAGGAAATGAATTTTGAATTTTGATAGTTTTTTCAGCTGTCGGTGGGCTTCTCGGACTCTCGTGGCTCCCTTTTCGGATGATCAATCTATCACCTAGATCAGAAACCAACTCACTCCTATCCCTCACAAACTTATGACTTGGGAGTGAACATTGGAAAGGCAAAATTAACTTAGAAAATAGGGTAGTAGCATTGACACTCCCCTTCCTTTCACAAAGCGTCGCCTCAACACACCGATAACCATCTTTATTTACTTCTATATTTACTTCTAATTTGAAGTCCAGATAATTACCCTTAATAAAAATCTCCCCATCTCCCCATCTGCCAACACTCCCCACACTCCCCACACTCCCCACACTTTTATTATGGGTATTCAACCGCACTTGATCTAAGGTCTCCTCAGAAGTAGCCGCAACAGGAACCGACTCAGAGTGCTGCAGTGATCGGCGTTTCGGCAAAGCCGACGCTTCGCGTTCGCGTAGCGTGGCCAAAGGCCTCAGCCGCGCCAAAGGCGATGGGCGAAGCCCCGCTTTCAGCGATCGCACTTCTTCACCCACAACACTCTCCACTTCCTTTACCGCAACAGATGATGTCACCGTATCGCCCACAATCGCTTCAACTTCCCCATTCTCCTGGGACATTTCCCCAATTGCTGACTCTGTTGCCTCATTAGTTGGCGTAACCGATAATTCCCTATCAGTCTCATCCTCGCCGATAAAATATCCCCTCAACTCCTCTCGCAGAATGGCCCGCGCCTGGGAGATGCGCTTGCAGACATTTTGGTAGGAAATCTCTTGCTGTTTGGCTATCTCTCGATGAGACAGTTCTTGAGAAAAGTGCAAGATAAACGTCTGGTGCAGCCGACCAGGTAAGTTATCAATGGCACGGCGGATAGCAATCTTTTTCTCGTCTGTCTCCAAAGCCCTTTGTGGGGTATCGTCACAGAAAACTAATCCTTTTTCCTCTGGAATCCCTTCTATATCCTCAACATGGTTAGCGCTGCGACAATGTTCTCGATGAATATCCACGCAGAGATTATGAGTCAGCTTTGTCAGCCAAGCCTTAAAATTAGCAATTTTCCCCCTAAATTTTTGCACCTTCTCCCATGCCTTGATCATCGCCCGACTCAGGGCATCTTCAGCATTAGTAGGGTTTCCACCCATCCACCTGAGACAGCGATGATAGAGATAGTCTTGATATTGCTGCCATTGCTGCCAAAACTCTTTCTGTGAAAAGTGATGGGATTGGCTCAATGCAGTGGAAGTAGAAGTGGCTTCTAATGGAATATCTGACATCATAATTGCTCAACTTGTAGTAAATTCTAATCAAATTGACGTAAGCATATGGGCTAGATCACAGCGTCGAAGCCTGTGCCACGCACGCTACTTGAGGTGCGTTCAGTGGTCAGCGAACAGCGGTCAGCGAACAGTGGTCAGCTGACGTAACAGAGATTAAACCAATGCTTACCTGTTGTCTTGATCCCAAGCGCGAGTGGAGAGGGGCTGCGTGGGTCACCTGCCTCCGCACCTTGAAAATCCCGTGGAAACCCCGGCAGTCGCTGATGGGGGGAACCCCCGTGAGGCCACTGCATCGCTTATTCAAAAGCTGTTTGGTGTACCGTGGCACAGGCTTTGACGCTGTGATCCATAACCTGTTCGCGTAGCGTGGCCAAAGGCCTTTAGCACCTCAAGTAGCACCATCTGTAGCGCATTAGCTGTTCGCGTTCGCGAAGCGTCGGCTTTGCCGAAAGCGTGGCCAAAGGCCTTTAGCACCACAAGTAGCGCATTAGCTGTTGGCGTAGCGTGCGCGTAGCGCATTAGCTGAATGCTTAAGATTCAAGAGTATTATGATTGGTTTATTATTATTGAATCTAATAGTGGCGAGTATTTTATCGATGAATATAAAAAGGTAGCACTTTCAAAATCCCGTTCTAAACATCCAAGTGAGTACAATTACTTGGTTAAGAGAGACAATCTCAATTTCTGGGGTAGAAATAAGATCCATTGTGTTCATGTATTTCTCCTTGTT
>NZ_JAAHHZ010000462.1:0-3821 GCF_010672005.1 Moorena sp. SIO4A5
TAATCGTGAAACTTGACGATTAACTTGACAAAGACCCTGCACACCATGCCCACCATCAAAAGTTGTTTGCTTAACCTTATCGTAGGAATGCAGGTACTCCAGTTTTTCTCTAGCAGTAGCTCCAGCATCAAGATACTCTTTTCTTTCGCGAGGAATCCCCAGAGCTTCATCAATTGACTCTTGAAGAATGACAGCAAAACTAGCATCCTGCATTGCTACTGCAACCGGATATTCTTTGTCTGATGCCAGCTTTACCAAGATGACCAAATCAACTTGAGTAACGACAAAAATAGCATTGGAGTTAACTGTGGTCAACAGTTTTTCCGCCACCGAGGAATCCCCTCCTCGTAAGGCTTTGAACTCAGATGAGTTCATAATATCCGCAACGGATCTGCGGGGAATTTTCAACCCTCTTGATACTCCGCTACGACTAAAAACAGGCTGCTCAATAACAGGGTGCATAAATGCCTGAAATTCAACCCCGAGAACTTTAATGCCACCTGGAATGGGAGCAACTTTGTTTGACTTAAGCATTATTTCCCCCTCCAAGTTCTAATCCTAGAGCTTCAAAGGCTTTTGAAAGATCACAATTTTCTTTTTGCTTATGGACTTCTTCTTGTTGAGATTCCAAAGCAGATACCCTGACACGAAGACTTTTTATCTCCAATGCCATCTCAGTGATAATCAAACTAAGATTATCGATAGGAAGCTCTGGGGAAGGTGATGTTTGATTGACCTCTTCTACGTCAACTTGTTTTGGATTAGCAGTAGTTGAATCAGCACTAGCAGGAGAACGATCTTGAGGCTTATTTAATAATGTTGGGTCCGCTGTCAACCAACGATTAACAGAAGCTTCAACATGATGCTTGTGCTTATCCGTTAGGGAAAAAGTAAGTGTAGGGTTAATATGATTCTCTGTGCCAGGAACGATGGACTTTTCTACAAGCTCCATCTCAATTAGAACGTTAGTAGCAACACTTACAGTCGAACGGTGGAGATGTATTGCCTCTGCTATTTCAGTACTTTTCAAGGAGTTTGGAAAGGCGCTCTGCAAAAAACAAAGAGTGCGGATCTGACTATCCGACCGAATTAAACTGGTAGGATCTTTCAATTCTTTGTCCTGTTTTAATGAGAAAAGAGTATCATCTTCCTGTTGTTTCTTTTTCTGGAAATCACTGAAAGTATAGGGTTGACCCATTAAAGATGGATCTTTTACATTAGTATTCATCTGGTGATGTTAAGGAGTTTATTAGACTCCCTCAACATTATTTATTACAAAAAAGAAACTTAAACCACCAATGACTTTGGCGAGAGATTGGTGGTAATTTCCATTGGAATATAATACAGGACATTTTAAGTTAAACGCAAGCCTAAAAGCGAGATATATCAACAGTTTCATGTCTTGCATGGTCGTTTTATGAAAATAACCATGCAAGACATGGCTAAGTCAGCCTATACTTCTTCTCGCCACGCTTCCACTCAAACATCAAATGAGTGTCATCTGTACTAGTTTCACTTTCCTCATCATGTCCAATTAAATCTTCAGGTTCTTGCTCTAAAGATTTAAAATATTCGCGGAACACACCACCAACAGAAATCGCTTTAGTGCCATGAATTTGTCGCGTATATTCCAAGAACCACTCCTTATCTTGTTCTCCTTGGAGATGAGTAAAGGTTGACGGCTTAGTTTGGTATTTAACAACCTCTGCAATAAGACCTATCAATGAATCCTTGGATTTCAACGCCTGTACATCCAGAATTGGCTGATAGTCGCAACGTAGAGATTTCTGCCACATCTCACACCACTTCTTCTGAGACAGGTAGTTGCGACCAAAATAACTAGCTTTAACACCAAGCAAGATATGGAAGTGAGGATGAGCGTCACCTCTTCGACCTCTAGTCACCTCAACAGATTTTATCCAACCCTCCCCTGGAAAAGCTTTAAGTCTACTCAGTCTGGTAAAACTCTTATTCATCCAGATCAATGTCTGTCTTAATTCCCATATCTCACAGTTTTTAACCGTAAGGGTTAGAAAGAGAAACCGATAGGCTGGATAATCCTCAATAAAGAGAGGTAAAGCTTGGTACGTCTTCGCTTTCCATCTAAGAGATTTACGCCAACAACAGACCATACACGTTCTGACTCTACAGAAACGTGCTGACTGAAGCTTTAACTTCATCTCACCGTTTTCTTTGGGAGCAAGAATGAAATCTAAAAATTCACTACAAAAATGAATCCGTTCACTATAGCGCTCAAATTCAGTATCTCGATAGTGCCCTTCTATCTTGTCTGATTCGGATCTATGTTTATCCCATGGCTTGTCCCTTTCAGATAAATCTGAAAGGTAGGGTTGCGCCTTTCCTTCATCAGATTTAGACGCTAGAATAGGATATACAAAGCTTCCGTCCGAACCATTTAAGTCGGACATAGAAAATCCCTTTATATAGTTGTGAGTCGTGTCCTTCCATTATAAAGGGATTTTTACCGCTTTTATTGCATGAGAACCATGTCCTGCAAGGGATTAACTATATTTTGCCGATGCAATAGGAGCCTTTAGAAGATTCAAGTGAAGGTTTTGTAGACACAGATTAATCACTTCGCACATAGCAACACGAGAGGGGATAACCCCTCTCAGGACTCTCCCCATACCACTTATTTCTGACGGTCGAGTGACTCAATGAGTGCACCAAGCCTAAAACTTCGCAGCGCCCGTCAAAACCGCTACGCTATAAGTGGTAGACTAGCTAATCACTTTTGTCCCAGCCCGTTAATTGTTTCACTATCACATCTAACGTCGCCTCAATACGATTTTGACCGTGTTCTAAACGAGAAATCCGTCTTCTCATTTCTTCCTTAAGAGAATCAATATCAGAAGATATGATTTCAAACCCCTCGGAAATTCTACCTTCAGGTTCAACGTCCAACTCTATCGTTTTCAGTTTCTGCTCTAAAAGCGTCAACCTCTGTTCTATCCGGTCAAACCTTTCGTCAGTCATCACGAACACCTCCACAATTTATTTTAGATTTAGATCAAAACTGATTTCGATGAACCATGCAAGACATGGTAGATTAAATCGATTCTCCATGTCTTGCATGGTTTTTACTCTTCACTCAATACTTCCTTAATCGCCATCAATAAAGATTTGCGAGCATCCTTACAAACTAATGATTGCTCTCCTACGCGCCGCTTATTGGCGAATCTAGAGATAAAAACGTTAACCAGCTTTTGTTTGAGTTTGCGAAAAGAAACCTCCTGAACAGTAGGACATCCACTACTAATCCATTCACTTAGCAAGTCCGCACAAGATAGCCCTCGATTATTAGCAATTTCCATCAAACGTTGTTTATTATCCAGGGTTACTCGAAAAGTGAAGTTTGAATCTCTACCACCAGAAGCCCCCTTAACAAAACGTCCGTCTTTGCCACGGTTTTTTGTCATTTAATTTTCTCCAAAAAAATCACCGTGCAAGACACGGTGACATCCTCTTAAAACGGGGCATCCATAATGTCATAAATTTGCTGAGTTCGATCTTCAGCAACTCCTAGATTCTTGTCTAGAGTATCTTTGGAGCTAGCTTTAACAGCCTTCTCATGTACTGTATTGCCTACAGTAATCTTGACAGTTTCAGCACTTGAACACTTCTTTCTCCAATGAAGACTTTGCTTACGACGAGAATCAGCATCAGGAACAGCTAATCGTGAAACTTGACGATTAACTTGACAAAGACCCTGCACACCATGCCCACCATCAAAAGTTGTTTGCTTAACCTTATCGTAGGAATGCAGGTACTCCAGTTTTTCTCTAGCAGTAGCTCCAGCA
>NZ_JAAHHZ010000463.1:0-3810 GCF_010672005.1 Moorena sp. SIO4A5
TTATTTTATATAACGATAACAATTTTGCGGATATATTTTTTTTATTTCCTGTTTCCAAGGCTATCAGTAAATTTAATCTACAAAAAAACGAACGCTAACATTTTTACTATGTCCCCTGTTTGCGATTCTAACTTATAACTTATAACTTATAACTTATACTTGGTGGTGCGTTACGGTGCGGGCTATCCCAATACTGGCTAAGAATTGTAAAATTAGGGCGAGCCCACCCCTAACGCACCCTACGCACTAAATTCTTAATTCTACATTCTTAATTCTACATTCTTAATTCTACATTCTTAATTCTACATTCTAAAAACCCTTGACACCTAAAATCATAATCGTTATGATTATATTTTAAAACTTCAAGAGCAATTTTGAATTATGCCTGACAACTTTCGCCCAGATCCACAAAACAATCCTGAGGATATCACTCCTAGTAATACTCCTCAGGAACCTTCCCCAAAAAAATACCCCATTAAGCACATTCTGAAGGGGTCTCGCCGGGCAATAAACAACACCATGCATACCCTTTATGCACGGGGTTACGCCGAAATCTCGGAGTGGAGCCCCCTTCAGCCAACTGGAATTCCTGGCGAATTCATCACCATGATGACCAAGTATTTAAATTTGGGTTAAACTATTAAATTATAGGGGGGGTAACCCCCCTGGCCAAAGTATCAGGTTTGTTCACGTAGCGTGACCTTTGGTCAATCCTATGGGATCATTTCTGGATTGGTTTAGAAAGTTGAGGCATAACTAAAAACTCTTAGCCGTGGAAGGTATTTCTGCGGCTATTTTTTTTTCCTTATTATGTTTTAGGGCATCGGGAATTGGGAATCGGGACTCGGGAATCGGGAGTCGGGAAAAAAATTTAGATGTCAATTACCCTTACTAGTAAACGCTATACTTCCTGATATCAATTAGCGACAAGAATGGTACGATGGGTAAGGTGGTTGAATGCTTTCGCGTAGCGTCGGTTTCGCCGAATCGCATTCAGTCTTAGTTCACAACAATTATTCTATTGTGATTCATCCTACATCTGGTGGGATTGGTGAAATATTGAATTAGTACGAATTCAAATACAGTTAATCAACAATTGTTTTATTGTGATTCATCCGTTGGTGGGCAGTGCATACCTAGGTGTACCCAAGCCAATTAATATTTCTGTGGCACTGCCCACCCTACATCTGTTCTATTGTGATTCATCCTTGGTGGGCAGTGCATACCTGGGTGTACGCCACCAAGATGAATTTGTCTAGTGCACTGCCCACCCTACATCTCCTCCCGATTCCCGATTCCCGATTCCCGATTCCCGATTCCCGATTCCCGATTCCCGATTCCCGATTTCCAGCAGAGCTTACCAAACTCTACCTGAGTTTATGGGTTGACTGAGGTTTCCAGGCTCAGAGGCAGTAGTGGATTTTAAAACTGCGATCGCTTTTCCGTATTGAGGATCCTTGCTAGTGCCACGCCATCCCGGTTGACTAGATAGCTGTTGCCGTTGCTCAAGGGTCAACTCTTGCCGAATATCGGGCACAATTCCTTTCAAACTAATATCTTCACCACTGGGTAGGTAGTAACGAGAGACTGTCACCGTTAAACCTGAACCATCAGATAAGGAATGGACAGACTGGACAGCGGCTTTACCAAAAGTGCGAGAACCGATAACAGTAGCGCGTTTGTTATCTTTGAGAGCACCAGTTAAAATCTCACTAGCACTAGCAGAGTTACCATCCACTAGAATCGCTAAGGGCAGTTGGGTCAAGGCGGTTCGATTAGCGCTGTATGCTTGTTTACCACCGATCCGGTCTATAGTGCTAACAATTTCCCCCTCTTGCATCCACATGCGGGCAATTTCAATACTGGAAAAAAGCAATCCGCCTGGATTACCCCGCAGATCTAGGACATAAGCATTCACCTTCTGCTGATTTAGGTTACTAATTGCCCGTTGCATTTGTTCAGCTGCATGGGAACTAAATTCATTTAAGCTGATATAACCCACTCGCAGATTCCCTTCCTCTTTGACGCTGTAACGAACAGAGGGAATTTCTATCTGAGCTCGGGTTAGTTCTATCTCAAAAATGCCTTCTCCTGGTCGGGCAATCCGCAGAGTCACTGATGACCCCACTTTACCCCGGATTAGTTCCGAGGCATCTTCGAGACTTAACCCTTTCGTAGCTTTGCTATCTACCGCTAAAATCCTATCCCCAGCTTGAAGACCTGCCTTAAACGCTGGGGAATTTTCAATCGGTTCAATGATTAACGGGGTCTCGGTCTGCTTTTCTATTTCCATGCGAATACCCACACCAGACAGTTCACCAACAGTTTGGTTTGTCAAGGCTTGGAACTGTTCTGGCACTAAAAAGCGGGTGTAGGGGTCTTCCAAGGTTTCTAGGGCTTTCCGAATCGCTTTATAGGCTTCTTCCTTTGAAGCGTAGCTTCTGCTCAGCAGTTCGTGCCTAGTCGCTTGCCAGTCAACTTGGTTAAAGGTGTTATCGACATATTCCCGATTGACAGTTTGCCAAACTTCATCAACAATCGTTTTAGGGCTATCCTGAAATGCTACAACCACAGAGCTACCATTAATCGGTGTTGCCCAAGACCAAACTGCTGTGGTTGCGATCGCTCCAGTGAACAGAACACGTTTGAGTCGGGGGAAGTTTTTCAGGGATTGTCTCATGGATATAAGGCGGCAAACTACTTAATTACTTAATCTATTTAGTTATTTAGTTTTTTATAACTTCAACCAGGCTTGAGGTTTTTGTTAACCAGCTCTAGGATTGCCCATGGCTATGACCGACTGAGACTACCTAGCTATGACTACTCATCCTACTGATGATAATAACCAAAAAAAAATATTTTATAGGTTTAGCTTATGATATGATATAATCAAGGGATATTTTAATGTCAGCTGATTCCGTCAACTTAGTCGCTAAGTTTCAGTCACTAAGTTTCAGTCACTAAGTTTCAGTCACTTAGTGTAAGCATTCAGCTATCAGCTATCAGCTATCAGCTTATGTGCTACGCACACGCCGACTTTTGAATAAAACAAGTAAGCATTGGTTTAATCTATGTTACGTCAGCACCTCAAGTAGCTTGAGCCTTGGCCATTCGCGAATGGCTGACGGCTGACGGCTGACGGCTGAATGCTTACCTTAGTTACAAGAGAGGCTAGAGTTTTTTTATACGATTTAATAGTCTAATTGTAATATACAAAAATTCAGCAACTATGGCAGACTGCCGTTGTGCCAGTTCCGAAACTGAACTGCTCTGGGTACACAGACTGCCATAGCGATCGCAAAATAATCACTGATTTAGCGGCCAGTTCAGGTGGCTAGCTAAATGCGTGGTATCAAAATACTTGCAGCAATCCCGATCAACCCCCGAGTCTTGTATAGCGCCGCTGAAAATCCAGTTACTGTCGGGAGTTGGGGAGATGGGGAAATGGGGAGTCAGATCAGGGTTCCCTGTGCCCTTTTCCCTACTCCCTGTGCCCTTTTCCCTTCTAAAACCCAGGACGAAAGTTCCTGTAGGGTGGGCAGTGCATCAGACAGATTCACCAAGCTTACCAATGCCTTAGGTAAGCACTGCCCACCTACGATTAACCACAATAATCTCTAACCACCAGCAACAGCTGTTACAATACTCACTTCATCCCCATTGTTGAGTTTTGTTTCTGTATTTTCCAACAAGCGGATATCTTCCCCGTTCACGTAGAGATTCAAAAATCGACGGGGTTTACCCTGCTCATCGCACAGTCGTTGTTTAATGCCAGGACAATTACTTTCCAGGGATTCGATCAGTTCAGAA
>NZ_JAAHHZ010000464.1:0-3785 GCF_010672005.1 Moorena sp. SIO4A5
CCCAAGGGTTTTGGTAAAGCTGTCTGGGAATATGGGTAGGATAATGGGCAACACTGTGATGCTGCATCCAATGAAGCACACGACTCATGTGGTAAGTCATGGAATCCCAGGTGTTGGGAGGCGCAACCATAGCAGTTAAGCCTACGATAGCGACCAGAAATCCTATACCTCCAAGTAAGACCAGTAAAAAACCAGAGATTTGGTCATTCCCATGTTGTGAATCCTCGGTGCGGGTGACTCGTTCTGGTTTAACAGTCCGCAAGTAAGCAACAATCAACGTCAGACTCAGTAAACCCCAGATTCCTGCTATCCAACCCCAAGTAATTAACTTAAATAAACTTAAAACTTCAGTGATAAAGGTTAACAAGACTCCCCAGGTAATAGCTGCCCACAATAGGGAACTACGCCAGCAATAATTGTAACGATAAATGAAGAGAAATAAAACAGTGAAGGTAATCAGAGGGAGCAAAGCCAACATAGTTATTCAAAGGGAATAGGGAATAGGGAATAGGGAATAGGGAGTTCATGTAGGGTGGGCAGTGTATCAGAGGTTGTCTGAGAAGTCTCATTTGCTACATCCAAGCCCCCGTGGGTCCCCCAATTTTGGGGGACTTTTAGAAGCAAATTGACTCTTATTCCCCCCAAAGTTGGGGGGCTAGGGGGGCAAAATTCAGTATCAAAAAACTTGGGAGATATCCTCTCAGACCGATTCCGAAGTTTGTAATAGGGTTGCTCGGCACTGCCCACCATCGGATTATGACTGCCCACCATCAGATTATGACTAACGAAAAAGATTGTATTTTAAGATACAAAATATTGCCCTAAACCCATCCCTCCAGCCAATTTTTTTCCCTTCTTCGTAAGTGCGACCATAGTAAGATATTCCTACTTCATAGATACGGCATTTCTTTTTGGCAACCTTAGCAGTAATTTCCGGTTCAAAGCCAAACCGAGATTCTTCGATTTTGATAGATTGGATAAGTTCACGCCGGAATGCCTTATAGCAGGTTTCCATATCGGTAAGGTTAATATTGGTAAACATATTGGAGAGCATGGTTAAAAATTTATTCCCCACCATATGCCAGTAATACACTACCCGATGAGGACCACCACCAGCGAAACGGGAGCCATAAACCACATCCGCTTTGCCATCAACAATTGGCTGCATTAACAACGGATATTCCTGGGGATCATACTCTAAATCAGCGTCTTGAACGATTACGATATCTCCAGTAGCCAAGCCAAAGCCCGTCCGTAACGCAGCTCCTTTACCCCGATTCTTGTGATGATAGACCACATGGTCAATGTGGGATTCCAGTGATGACTCTAAAATCTCTCTAGTGCCATCGGTTGAGTAGTCATCAACAACAATAATTTCACACTCTTTAACGGGAGATGCTTTAACAGCTTCAATCACCGTGGCAATTGTGTTGACTTCGTTAAAACAAGGTATGATAACACTTAGCTTCATAAGCTTAGACCTTAATAATAAGCAAATAATTTGATTAGCTTAAAACTTTACATAATCTTTACATAATCCCAGCTGAATCTCCCTAGGTTTTGGTTAAGTATAGAATTTGAGCCACTAAACACTTCACCAAAGATTTACATAACCTTAGTTGCATAAAGTTATGGGAAGAAGTTTCCCCGTGATTAGATGGGATTTATCCCTAAAATTCATCACAACAGCAGGATTTATAGACAAGTTTGAGGTTTACTACTTGACACCCTGAATAAATTAGTATAATTCTACTGTAGGATTATAAATATATCAACTAAATAGAGCAACATAGAGCAACATAGAGCAACATAGAGCAACTACTAAACCATTACGCTCAAGGCTGATTGGGTAGTCGTTGCTGATTAGTCATTAGTATTTGGACTAATGACTGATAATTAATGACTAATAACTAAACTAATGACTAATGCAATAAGCTTGGTACCATGCTTAGATTAAAGAGCCTAGAGATTAAGTACTAAAACCCAAAACCCAAAACCCAAAACCTAACACCTAACATCTAACACCATTAACCTAAAAAAATCCCATCATCCTAGAGAGTATGTCTTTGGATACCAGTAATGACTACACAAAACCAGAAGAATCTGACCTTGGTGATTCTTCCTTATCCTTGGTAATTCCCACCTATAACGAGAGTAGAAATATCGGGGAGCTAATTAGAATCCTGAGCAATTTGCTCGATGAAGCAATACCAAACCAATACGAACTGATTGTAGTAGATGACGATAGTCCCGATCGTACCTGGGAAATCGCCCAGGCTCTAATCTCGGACTATCCACAGTTACAGGTAATTCGCCGTCAGCATGAAAGGGGGTTATCTACAGCAGTTATTCACGGGTGGAAGGCAGGTAGTGGAAAAATTTTGGGGGTAATTGATGGGGATTTACAGCATCCACCAGAGATATTATTAAAACTTTTGGTAGCAATGGAGGATGGAGCCGATATCGCCATTGCCAGTCGTCATGTAGACGATGGTGGTGTTAGTGATTGGAGTGTAGTGAGGCGTTTCTTATCCAGAGGTGCTCAACTTTTAGGATTATCGATTTTACCAGAAGTTATCGGTCGTGTTTCTGACCCGATGAGCGGTTATTTTATGGTACGCCGTAGTGCCATTAATGAAAAAGACCTCAATCCTCTGGGTTACAAGATTCTAATTGAAGTACTAGCTAGGGGAAAAATTCGTCAGATTGCAGAAGTTGGCTATGTATTTCAAGAGAGACTCTCAGGAGAGAGCAAAGTTACCTGGAAACAGTATTTAGACTATATTAGACACTTACTCCGGTTAAGGTTTTCTCTCGGAACCATTGGTCAACTTAGAAAACGCATTCCCTTCCCTTTAAAGCGGTTTATTCGTTTTGGCTTAGTGGGATTCAGTGGGGTATTTGTGGATATGACTGTGCTTTACTTACTCCATGACCCTGCTAGTTTGGGTTGGGGACTCACCCGCAGTAAAATTATTGCTGCTGAAGCGGCCATTATGAATAACTTTATTTGGAATGATGCCTGGACATTTAGGGATATAGCGAGTCAGCAGTGGGGATGGGGTAAGCGCTTGAAACGGTTTTTGAAGTTTAACCTGGTCTGTTTGATCGGTTTGTGCCTAAATGTGCTGTTGTTGAATCTGTTGTTTAATCTCCTGGGAATTAACTATCTGATTGCAAATGCTATTGCGATCGCAGCAGTTACTTTCTGGAATTTCTGGATTAATCTAAAACTCAACTGGCGAGTGACGCAAAAATAACGATAACCGCTTGACTGTTGACTGTTGACCGTTGACTGTTGACCGTCAACAGCAAAGGGTTTTAGGGAGTAGGGAGTAGGGAGTAGGGAGTAGGGAGTAGGGAGTAGGGAGTAGGGGTAATAAAATTGAATGTACTACATAACAATCAATATCATCTATGGTAAACCTCTATGGTAAACAAATTGCAGCAAACTCGTAGATTTACCTCAACTTGGTTAGGGGTTTTACTTGTTATCCTGTTGATGCTAGGGATAGTGTTTAGATTCGTCAATCTTGACCAAAAAATATACTGGATTGATGAAACCTTTACCTCGCTACGGATTTCTGGTTATCGATTGTCAGACATGATACCAGAAATTTCCAAGGGGGATGCGATCGCTATTAAAGAATTACATAAATATCAGCAGACAAATCCAGAAAAAAATCTGATTGGTACGATTAAGGGATTGGCCTTTGAAGAACCTCAACATCCCCCATTATATTACGTAATGGCGCGATTTTGGGCGCAGTTATTTGGGAATTCAA
>NZ_JAAHHZ010000465.1:0-3781 GCF_010672005.1 Moorena sp. SIO4A5
TTGCCAGTGGTTTCTTGCTTGGTGCTTGTGGCGGGGCATTTTTCGCCTATTTCCTATGCCAGACACCTCATCTAGCGCCACTGCAAAAGATTGCTAGTGGAGTATGGTCTTCTTAACTCTGACTGGAGACAAGAGTTTCTGATCGCGCAGCGGAGGCGAAAGCCGATAGCTAAGCAAGAGAGTAAGGTGACTGACACTTAGTTAAATCACCTATTCTCTTGTTGGCACTCCACCAAAGACATAGATTTGAGGAAAAGAGCGATGTTCCTTGTTACCCCTTTCGTCTCGCCCAGGGGGTAGACTTCCAGATAGTAATAAACAAAGCTCCAGACACCAAAGCTCCTAAATTCCATTTGACAGCACTTTTAAACAGACCCAGACGACGAGACGATAAACTCGATTGAGCTTGGTTTTGTATCCTCTGCTCACCACGAGCAATGAATGAAGCGAGCTGTTCTTTCACCCTCTCCAATTCTTGAGAATTATTGATATCCGGAGTGCTACCTTCACTACTCAGGCTTGCCAAAAGTTTTTCCATCTCCGCTTCTGTATTTACTTTCTCCAAAGCATCTTTAACTTTTTGGAATTGGGTCATCCCTCGGTTAACTTGAGTAGTAATTTGAGTACTGGCTTGTTTATTAATCCGCACTGTGTTAATAATTCCCAAAGGAATCAGCAAGAAATATAGCACTCCCAGCACCAAAGCTAACCAGGATAAAACCTTCACAACCAGGACTTCCCATCTCTCGCGCCCATGGCGCTCTCCATAAAACACCAGGGCTAAGCCGAGTAAAGGTACAGGCACCCGTTCCACCAATGCCCCTATAGTCTGTAATTCCCAGGCAGGATTCATAAAGTTTGGTGGGATCAACGTTTCAACTACGTCAAATACAGTTAGCACTAAAAGGCCATAACCTATCCAGTGCAACAGAGTCGCAGACCTTAGAACAGAAAAGTTAAACTGCCGTATATCCTCTACGGATTCAGTCAATTTATTGCCATCTAATTTAGTCATATATTAAATATTCCTTCATAATAGGACACGATTGTCGTAAACCTTACCTCAAGGTTTAGGAAAGTGTAAATACCACCAGTCGTACCAGTCAGGCCAAACATTTTCCAGCACTTGATAGGCAGCTTCAGGGGAAGAATTCTCTAGAGGAATAGAAAGATGAGCCCACAGACAACGGTTGTCTTGTAGCTTTACCTGACCCAGTAACCATAGCAGCAGGCGACGGGAGCGTACATCGTAAATATCCCGATTTTTCTTGAACTGATAACTGGTGACCGTACTGCCACCCCGGGGGTTGATACAAGAACTGAGGTAAGCCCGCTCTTGGTACACAAATAAGCGATGAAAACCTATTTTTTTCTGCTGGCGTGACACTATTAATTCTTGACTAGCAGGTTCAATCCCTATGTACTTTTGAAGGAATTTATTAATATCACCCCCGCTCTGAACTAAATAGCGCATCTTTATATCTAGAGGTAAATCATTCTGAATATATCGATAGTGCTTGCCAGCTTGTAGTGTTTTATCAACAGCCGTTTGACCAGTCAAACCTTGACTTTCCAGAGGCTGCCATTCTGGTAAGGGAACTGTAGCTGGAAATTCAAAAGGGGTGATGGGACGAGCGCTTGTAGTTGGATACCAAATTACTTTGCCCATAACTGATAAAGTAGCCCCAAAAACAAAAGCTAGCAGCCAAATACGTAGTGATTTCCAATCGAGCATGACATCAAGGCAAAAGGTAAAAGGCTTGCAGGTCTAGGACATTCTTGGGACTAGAAGCCCTGGGTGTTTATGAGGTTTAAGGTTCTACGCTCTAGAGTTTAGGCTAATGGTTGAATTGCTCTAAGGTTCTAACAAGCCTATGAAGCACAACTTTATTACTACCTAGCCCTGATCTGCTTTTTTTATAGCTAATATCTAATAATGCCTAATACTTAGACTTTAGGTTAGTGGCTTAATCTTCAGTCTTTGGTGCATTCTGTTGAAGTATAAAATTGCAGAAGAAACCGAAAATAATGACAGCAGCCAATGAAAAGATCATTGAACCATCTCCAAAATGCCAATATTCAAAGGATTCATAACTATAATAAGCGACTAAAATAGCCATCAGGCTAACTCGAATAGAATTAACAATAAATCCTACTAAAATAGCTATCAGTGGTACCAAAAATTTTTGAACCCGGCTAGTAGGGAACATAAATAAGAATAACAACGATATTCCCAACAACTGAAGCATAGAACTGACGCCAGAACAGCCGGGATTTACTTCTATTCCTCCCGTTGGCAGGATTAAATAAACCCCTTGCCTAGAGACTTCAAATCCTGAGTACCAAAGGAGCAATCCAGAAAACTTAGCAGTTAATGTGGATACATCAATCAGTAATGTTGGCAATCCAGATGGTATAGCGAGACATAAAAATATAGTAAGGTGCTGCCAATATTGCTTTAATCCCTTCACTCCAGATGCCAGCAGTCCCAAACCCAATACTGAAATCAAAGGAGAAAAGCGGATAAAAATGTCATAGCCTGATACAAATGTAGATCGCAACAGTACTAACCCAATTAATAATGACCCTAAAACGCCAGAAAAAATATCACTTTCTAGGTCCAAGGTATGGCGTTTTTCCCATACCATGTAAGACACAGCCACCCAAAATAAAAAACTTGTACTTAGTAAATCAGCAATGTTACTCCTGTCAGCCAGAGTCAATTGAATTGCTATTAACCCAGCTGCTATACCTACTAGCCAATATTGGTAATTTTTAAGGTGTGTAATGGTTGCAAAATGAGTAGCTTTCATCGTGATGTAGCAATATTACCATAATCGGAGACGTCAGACTAAGACTCTTTCATAGTTTCCCTGACTAAGCTAAAAAAATATCTATAATGGTCAGCTTTTTTTTAAAATTGATAATAAATATGGGGTTTTAAATAGTCTATTATAACTTAATTTGTTATACTATTTACCCTAGCACCTCATTGCTAATGAATTAACTATTTTAAGTTATATTATAACTAGCACTATTTTAAAAAAAACTATTTATTATAGTCATTTCCAAAGTCTAAAGCGTGCTTATTTGTGTAATTTTTAATTATTTGGTAAAATAAAATATATGACAAATTAGTGCTTGTTCTATTCTTCCACTCAAAACTCTCCCACTCAGGACTATTTTTTGCTTAATTGGTTGATTTATCCAACAGCTGTACCTTTGGGGATTTGACTATAACACCAGTTTAGTCAAAGTAATTGACAAAATAATATTTATATGCTAAAGATAATTTTTAATGATTGATATATCCCCAGATCCTCAGGGGGTAAATCCCTCAGCCTGCAAATAGAGGAAATTTTATCAAACAAACTATAAATAGTTAATTAAATGACTTTAGCGGAATTAAAACCTGGAAAGCTTGCCATTATCGAGAAAGTTCAGATAGGTTTGCAGGTCGAAGGTCTCGCCAATCGACTAGAAGCAATTGGCATTATTCCTAATAGACAAGTCCAAGTGTTGCGCTCAGCCTGGTTTGGGGGACCGTTACACATTCGAGTTGGTTCCACCACAGAAGTAGCTATCCGACGGCAAGAAGCTAGCATGATTGTCGTTAACCCTGTCAAGGAATAGTTAGCGGTTAGCTGTTAGGGGCGATGTTAGCAGTACGCTATTATCCTCCCCTTCCCTGCAGGGGCGCACCTAGCTGATAGCTTACTCCTCAAAGGTTAAACAGCGGATAGCCTCTAGTAACCCTCTAGCTTTATTGAGAGTTTCTTGA
>NZ_JAAHHZ010000466.1:0-3780 GCF_010672005.1 Moorena sp. SIO4A5
TTGCATGGTTAAATCTTTGTTAATAGCGATGCAGCGCGGTCTTGGGGAGGCAGCGCGGTCTTGGGGGTCTCCCCCATGAGCGACTGCCGTGGTTTCCCCCATGAGCGACTGCATCAAGACAAGGCGACCCTATCTTACGGTAACTTTAAACCCGCTAAAACTAACGTTTATAACGGGAGTCCCCTTCCCGTATTTAAGATGGTTAGCCCTAACAGAGCAGGCCAGAATTTAGAATTTGGGCTTTAGAATTGAAAATTTCTGCATTCTCAATTCTTCATTCTTCATTCTAAATTCTTCATTCTAAATTCTTAATTCTTCAATTCCCCTTTCTTAGTAAGCGCTGGAAAATCTGCAAATTCTGATCGAGCCAATCCAGCCATTTCAGACTACTCGATAAAGATTTCGGTGGGTCGGAAATCAGGGTATCTAGAGCAATCAGGCGCTGGAAATTGATCTTGACTGGATCATGACGCTCTGTGGAACCGTCTTTGCGATAAAACTTGACACCAGCTTGTTGCTGCATAATATTGATCACTTCTTGAGCAACGATACCGTAGCCAATAGTAGTGGGATGAATGCCATCTAGGGTGAAGAAACCACCGCTGGTGCGACCGGTGGCATCGGATCTAAAAAAGCGAGTATCCGGTACTGGTGAAAGCGCTTCTAGTTCCGGTGGCAGCTGATAGGGAGTCCACCAATCTGGTCGGGCGTCGGAGTCTTCAATATAACGTCGATAAGCTAAGCAATCTAGTAATCCTCCTAATTCAAATAAATACCAATCTCGACCTTCTTTTCGAGCCTGACGTACAGCATCAGCAATATAGTCGTTGTACTGGTCAATGACGCTATCAATTGCTCGGGCTTGTTGTCCGGTAATGTGCGGGTCACGGTTGGGGTCGAAATCTTTGTCGCTAATCCAAGGACGGGTGTAGTAGGGGAAGTATCGCGAGCCAGTAGCGATCTTATCTCCTACTCCACGACCAATGGGGGCAATGGTGACATGGGGAACTGTAGCCAAAATGACATGGCGAGCTTTAATTTGCTTGATTTGCTCAACTACTTGATCACATTCAGCTTTGAAATCTTCCGGACACCAGATCGTAGGTGGCTGATTGGACTGTGGTGAATTTGAATCGCGATCGCAACTCCATCTGACCTGCAGTTGAGCAACGGTGCCCATGGCATTATTCGCCCCAATCATGACCATCAGGGTTTCAATACCATCTCCCTCACCGTTTTCTAGACTTCCTTCTTGCCCTAGTGCGACCGCAGCTTGGACTGGGGTAAGTGCTTTACCCTCTGAATCCCGCGCCGAGTCCAAAACCCTTAATGCCGCATGTTCGTTGCCATTCTCAACAATTTGCCGCAATAGATCATCCGTTGGTGCCTCGATTGTTTTTCTGAGAGTATCTGCGTCGTTAGAAATAATATCTGTGATATTCCACCCATAAATAGCGAGGTTGTGGTTAATTCCTTTGTGCATAGCAACAGTAGAACCAACGCCCCCTTGCCAACCGGGACCCCGTTCCCAATAATCTTCTAAGTCGTCCATATATTGCTGGATTGAAAACAGGGCTGGTGCTAATTCCCACCAGTCGATCTGGTCACCAAACTGTCCCTCTAAGCGCCGAACTAAATACTCCAGATTCAGGGGCAATCCACCCAATTCACCATATTGGCTGGGACGGCGCAGGTGTTCTTCCCAACCCATTTCTTGAGCAATCATCATGGGATAGGATAGGTCAGTGTTAAAAATTGCTCCATTCTGGACGCCATGGCTTAGGGAATCACCAATAGTGACTAGTCGATGTCGGGGAGTGCCTGGCTTTTGGTTAACTTCAATACTTAATTCCGGACGGATACCTAAAGTAGGATCTGTTTCTGGTGGACGCCCTTGAGGTTGGATAACTTCCTTGACTTGATCTGGAGCCTCAAAGTCGAGCATGTCTTTGGTAAGAAAGCGTTTTACCATAGTTGCTTGTTGATGAAAAAGAATAATGATCAGTTATTAGATAATTCACTGATTCTGAGGTGAATTCCAGAAAAGTAAGTATTAAACTTAAGCACTATAGGGTTTATAAATTAGATGTAAATATTAATGGTGTTTTTTTATTGGACAATAAAACTCCGGAGCTCTTTACCCCTCTTGGCTTTTGCCTTTTGTATGCAAGCCTTTTTCTGCAATTCCTGTGTTCACAACCCAAATACAACGCTACAGCGGTTTGCAATTGCTGTTAGGTACTTTCGTTATGGGTTTTTAGGGAGCAGGGAGCAGGGACTTCGGAGCAGGGAGCAGCGGATATGGGAAGTCGGAAGTGGGAAGTGGGAAGAAGGAAAACAATCCTGTGTACCTGATAGTTATGCAAAGCCGTATGTGGGCATGGTTAGCTTGCCAGCTAATGGGCTGGGAGCCTGGTAAGCAAACAAAGTAGAGAGCTTAGATTCCGTTGGGTGCATCTCATATTTGTAAAAAAGAAGGTAAGTGTGGAGCCCGGGCACGGAGAGGGTGGAAAGTGTTTAAAGTGTGGAAAGTGTTTAAAGTGTGGTAATTTTCGGGGGCATTTTTCCCTAATTGCATGGATTAAGATGCACCACGTCCCGTTAATAAAGATTTGGTAGTTTCCGACAAGATCAGGTTAAAACGGTAAAGAAGTGATTAATTCCCTGGATAATTCCAATATATCCTCTACAAACTATGAACGCCAAATCTAGCATTAAACTCCCATGGATATTTATTCGTAGTTTAAATAAGACTGTCTGGGTGATTTCTAGTCTTGCCCTACTGACAGTAGCTGCCGAATCCTCTTTAGGAGAACCCTCACCCTCTACCCCTACAAAAGTAACCCTAGAATCCCCTGCTCCTGAACTCCCAGTTACCCCTTCAGCCACCTCTTTATCTGGTCATTTGAACAAAATTGGTGCTAAAATGTATGGGGCTTACTGGTGTCCCTATTGCACAAAGCAGAAGCAAATGTTTGGTGAGGCATTTAAGCAGATTAATTATATTGAATGTGACCCAAGGGCTGAAATCTCCCAAACTAACCTCTGTATTGAAGCGAAGATCAGAGGCTTTCCAACTTGGGAAATTAATGGTCGGTTTTACCCAGGTATGCTGTCCTTAGAGCAATTGGCTAAATTTTCAGGCTACTCAGCAGAAGATCCTACAGAATCAATGCCAGTGGTGGAGGAAGAACAAACAGAAAAATAAATAATAGCAATAGTGCAACGTTTAACCTCTAAAAACGTAAGGTAAGCAGTCAGCAGTCAGCAGTCAGCAGTCAGCAGTCAGCAGTCAGCAGTCAGCAGATTTTATTCACAAGCTGTTCGGAACTCAAGTAGCATTCACATTAGCTGATAGCTGATAGCTGAAGTCAGCAGTCAGCAGTCAGCAGTCAGCATATTTTATTCAGCAAGCCTTAAGTAGCCGCCCCATTAACTGTTCGCGTAGCGTGCGCGTAACGCATTAGCTGGTAACTGATAACTGTTCGCGTAGCGTGCGCGTAGCGCTAATCGCTGTTCGCGTAGCCCATTAGCTTATAGCGTTTATCATGGCTATGAGGTACACATTATTTTTTCCCTCTTCACTGCTCCCTGCTCCCTGCTCCCTAAAACCCAGAGATTTGTACCTCAT
The DNA here is from genome assembly GCF_010672005.1 of Moorena sp. SIO4A5. Taxonomy (NCBI): domain Bacteria; kingdom Bacillati; phylum Cyanobacteriota; class Cyanophyceae; order Coleofasciculales; family Coleofasciculaceae; genus Moorena; species Moorena sp. SIO4A5. The sequence goes on from NZ_JAAHHZ010000466.1 coordinate 3,632, forward strand.
GGGTATAATACTTGCTATAGATATAGGGATTATTTAATAATAGAAAATGTTACCGATTTCCTGGCGAAAACAAAAAACGTTGTAATATCTATCCAAATGCCTTTTGCTGTGGCTAATCGCTCAACGGCTGCAAAGAATTCATTTTTGAA